>CAZXHP010000070.1:0-16637 GCA_964639655.1 uncultured Mariniphaga sp. | reverse complement strand
AGACCCGCTAAGATAGGATTTTTAAAACAGACACCCTTCGTATTAACAATATTTATAAAATTAAAAGTTGCATTCAATGATTTGGTTAACAATCAGATAATCATAAAATCTGTCATTAAATCGTCTGAAACAAAAAGTCCTTCTCTGGTAAGGGAGAAAATTTCGTTTTGTTCTTTCATTTTTCCGGAATGCAAATATTTTGCGACTTCTTTTTTAACCATGCCCGCATATTTTACCCCAAAACGTTCAGTAATTTCAGAAACCGAAATTCCCCATTTGGTTCGAATCCGGGTTAAAATGTACTCGTTAAACTTATCTTTTTCTGAAAGTTGTTCTTCTTCAAACCACGAAGTATTACCGTCAATCCCACGAATATAGCCGTCAACGTGGGCAGCATTCCAGCGGCGTAAATTTCCGTTAAACGAGTGGGCCGATGGGCCTAACCCCAGGTAATTTTCGCCTGTCCAGTAGGCTGAATTGTGTTTGGAATACATTCGGTTCCGGGCAAAATTTGAAATTTCGTACTGTTCAAAACCCGCCTTTTCAGCTTCGTCAATTAAAAGATTAAACTGGTCGATACTTTCATTTTCAGAAAGTTCTTTTAAAGTTCCTTTTTTTAGCCAGGTATAAAATGGGGTACCCTGGTGGTAGGTTAAATGGTAAGCCGAAAGATGAATCACCGGAAGACGGAAAATTTGCCGGAGACTGTTTTTCCAATCCCGAAGTTTCAAACCCGGTAAGCCGTAAATAAGATCGACACTGAGGTTTGAAAATCCCGCCGATGCTGCATTTTCAATTGAACAAACGGCTTGTTCGGCATTGTGTCGCCGGTTCATTTTTTTTAAATGTTCATCCTGAAAAGATTGAATACCTATACTTAAACGATTTATTCCCAAATCTTTAAGAACGATAAGGTATTCTTTGGTCAAATCATCCGGATTGGCTTCGAAAGTTATTTCGGCATCGGGCACAATCGAAAAATAGTTATACAAAATTTTTAAAACAGAAGCCAGCTGTTTTCCTGTTAAAACCGACGGAGTTCCACCACCAAAATAAATGGTTTTTACTTTTTCTTCGGAAATATAACTTTTGCGCAGTACTGTTTCTTTTTTTAATGCAGAAATGAAAGTGTCTGTATGATTGGTATTTACAGTTTTATAAAAGTCGCAATAGTAACATTTTTGGCGGCAAAAAGGGATATGGATATAAATTCCTGCCATAGATTTTGTTACTTTGCACCGTTAAAAATACACTAAATGATATTTAAACTATTTTTTAAACCCTTAATCTGGTTAACGATTATCTGTTACGGACTGTTTACTCCTGCCAGCAGCCTGCCCAAAAAACCTTTTTTAAGTATTCCGCATTTTGATAAAATGGTCCACTTCGGGTTGTTTTTTGTTTTTTGTCTTTTACTTTTTGTTCCTTTCAAAAAGTTAAAATTAAACCATTATTTATATGCTCCGGCTGTTTCGCTTTCTTTTGCAGCGGTTTTGGAAGGCGTTCAGCAAATGGTTTCAAACACAAGAAGCAGTAACTTTTATGATTTTATTGCCAATAGTGCCGGTATTGTAGCAGCTACACTATTCTTTTACTTTTTCATTTCGCACCGGAAATGGGAAAAACTCTTTTAACCGATTAAAAAAAACGACCTTTACAATTTCACCAGGTCTTCGTATTTTTCGATGTCTTTTCCAACGATTTCGAGGGTGGTTCCCTGGTAAAAATCGGCAATTTGTTGTCGCAACTCCGTATATTGTGCATGCACCGGACACAGCGGTTTTGAGGGATCATGCGTATTGCAGGGTTCCAACCTGATAAGGCAATTTGTAAAAAACTCTACCCCATCAACTCGGGTAACAATATCCCACAATGTAATTTCGGCCGAAGATTTTGCCAGGGCAAACCCACCGTTGGGCCCTTTCGTTGAAACCAACAACTTTTGCTTCACCAGGTTTTGCAATATTTTCCCAAGAAACGGCGAGGATAATTTCAAATCTTCGGAAATTTTTTTGATTCCAATCATTTTTTCCTCTTTGGAAAATTTTGCCAGATAAATGAGCGCCCTAAGGGCATATTTACAAGTATTCGACAGCATATCAATTGTTTTTAATTCGTTGTTAATTATTAAAAGTCCCGTCTTTTTTTAACGGAATTTTGGCAATTCTACGGGCATGCCGTCCACCTTCAAATTCAGCATTTAAATAGGCTTTTACGATTTCAACAGCCTCTTCGTCGGTAACAAAACGCGAAGGAATAGCACAAATATTCGCATTGTTATGCTGTTTCGCCAATGCTCCTATTTCCGGATTCCAGCATAATGCCGACCGCACATTCTGATGCTTATTGGCAGTAATACTTATTCCCTGTCCGCTACCGCAAAAGGTAATGCCAATTTCGTACTCGCCTTTATCGATTGCACTGGCAATGAGGTGGGCAAAATCAGGATAATCACTACTTTTTTTTGAAAAACAGCCAAAATCGTAATAAGAAATTCCGTTCTCTTGAAAAAAGCGAATAATAACCTGCTTTTTGTCGAAACCGGCATGATCACTTGCAATGGCTATGGTTTTTCCCTCAAACTCTTTCATTTTGGCAAAATTAATACTTTTTGATATTTAATTCATTTATTTTGTCATATTTCGGCTAAATAATCGCTTCAACTGACTTTTTTCCAATTTATATACTGTAAAAATAAAACCGAATAAAAACAATGTGTTTACCGAAAATTTGATAACCGATGGTTGTGAAGCGGAAAACAACGCCAAAATGTAAATAATACCCGCTACAAAAAAATAGGTTCCAATTCGTTTTAAATTGTAGGGAACGGGATAATACTTCTGCCCCAGAACATAGGAAACCACCATCATAATAAAAAATGCGACCAAAAGGGCCGTTGCCGATCCTTTGTACCCGAATACCGGTATAAGTATAAAATTGAGTGTAATGGTAACCACTGCAC
The DNA here is from genome assembly GCA_964639655.1 of uncultured Mariniphaga sp. GTDB lineage: Bacteria > Bacteroidota > Bacteroidia > Bacteroidales > Prolixibacteraceae > Mariniphaga. The sequence goes on along the minus strand of CAZXHP010000070.1, from coordinate 13,675 downwards.
CCATAGTCGAAATATATGCGCCGTAACGTGTCATATCGGTGAGCTTGTACCAGAGCGAAAGTGTAAAGTATATTCCGAAAAACAGGTTGGCCAGCATAACCACCGGAACAATGGTAAAACCTTCTTCATATTCGAGCGGAATTATCAGTTTTATCACATCGATGTAAAGTATCATTCCCAGAAAAATCAACAAACCGAAAATCACGAAGTACTTCATAATTTCAGCGTAAATATTTTTATCGTTTTTACTTTCGGCCTGCGAAAAAAAGAAGGGTTCAAATGCATAGCGAAAAGCCTGGATAAACATGTTCATTAAAACGGCAATTTTAACCGCCGCGCCATAAATTCCCAGTTGTTTCATGGGTAGTTTTTCTTCGGGAATTAAAAAAGGAATTAAAATTTTATCGATTTGCTGGATTAAAATACCTGCCATTCCCACAACGAGAATGGGGAAAGAGTAACTCAGCATTTTTTTAAGCAATTCGTTGCTGAAATAGAAAGAAAATTTAAAAATTTCGGGCAGCAGCAGTAAAAGCGTAATTACCGATGCCAGTAAATTTGAGATAAACACATACCCCACACCGATTTCGGAAGAATAAACAGACCGTACAATTGAATCCGGGTTGTTTTCAATCAGTTTTGGACAGAGTAACAGAAAAAACAGGTTGAAAGCAATGTTGAAACCGATGTTTATCAACCTGACCACTGCAAATTTTACCGGCCGGTTGTTCAGTCGCAGCCGGGCAAACGGGATGGCGGTAAAAGCGTCGATGGCAAGAATAAACCCGAACCACAAAATGTACTCGGGGTGCCCGGGGTACTTTATCAGGCTGGCCAGCGTATTTTTAAACAGAACAATTAAAACCAAAAACAAAAGTGAGGAAAAAAACAGCGAAATGAGCGAGGTGGAATAAACTTTTTCAGCCTCGGAGTTTTTGGAGGCAAAACGGAAAAATCCGGTTTCCATACCGTAAGTTAAAAACACCATAAAAAAAGCCACATAGGCATAAAGGTTGGTTACAATTCCATATTCTTCGGGTGCAAACAAATTGACATACAACGGCATCAGCCACCAGTTTAAAAACCGGCCCACAATGCTGCTCACCCCGTAAATTGCTGTATCTCCTGCTAATTTTTTAAAAGGATTCAAAAGTGTTTTATTTTGAAACAAAGATAGTATTCATTTGCTTTTAAAATGTGAAATTGCACCACTTCGTTTATTTATTAAATTTGGGCAAAAAACAGTAACATATTTTTCAGGTTAAATGTGAAATCAGGATTTTATTATGAAACGTTCGATGTTCCCTTTTGTATTGCTTTTTAGTTTATTTATTATTTTTTTTTCGTGTTCAAATAAAGCCAAACGTTCGCGAAAGCCTGTAAGTACCATCACCGTTTTACCCGAAGCTAAAAATTACATTTACGGAAACGAAGTTTCGGTTAGGGTGCAAACCAAACTCAGAAACGGAGAAATTGATCACATTAAACTTTTTTACCAGGGCGAACTTTTAAAGGAAAGCAGTGAACTCGATTTTACTGTTTCCAATGTAAAACTGAATAGACTGGGTAAAAACACTTTAAGTGTTACAGCTACTAAAACCGATGAAGTAAGTAACTCGCGTTCAGTTACTTTTAACGTAGTTTCGGATATAGCACCAAAAAAATACAGCTACACCACACTAAAAGATTATCCGCACAACCGAAAATTTTATACACAGGGCCTCGAATTTTACAACGGATATATTTATGAAGGAACAGGTGAATACGGCTCTTCGGGATTATTTAAAGTGAATTTAAATACCGGAAATACCGTCTTGCAGCATTTGCTGGATGAAAAATATTTTGGCGAAGGAATTACTGTTTTAAACGACAAAATTTACCAGCTCACCTACCGCGCCCAAAAAGGTTTTGTTTACAATCTCGCCGATTTTGCTGTAATCGACAGTTTTACCTACAAATCGAAAGAAGGCTGGGGATTGACTAATGATGGCAACTATTTGATAATGAGCAACGGAACACATGAATTAACCTGGCTCGATCCTTCAGGTTTTTCCGAGGTAAAAACAGTACAGGTGGCCAATAACAAAGGAGTTATCAACTACCTGAACGAACTGGAATACGTTAACGGAACCATTTATGCCAATGTTTACACTACCAATCTGATTGTTCAAATTGAACCCGAAACCGGAAAAGTACTTTCTGAAATTAACCTCGAGGGAATTTTAAATATGTACACGAACCCGAGCGATACCATCGACTATTTAAACGGAATTGCCTACGATTCTGCCGGCGACCGCCTTTTTGTTACCGGAAAATGGTGGCCTCGACTTTTCGAAATCGATCTGGTAGAATCAGAATAAAGTTGGAGAATCGCCGTATTTTACGCGTCCCAAATGTTTGTATGCCCTTTCAGTGGCTTCCCTTCCGCGGGGGGTGCGTTTAATAAATCCTTCCTTTATCAGAAAAGGTTCATAAACCTCTTCGATTGTTCCGCTGTCCTCTCCCACTGCGGTTGCAATGGTTGAAATCCCCACCGGGCCACCTTTAAATTTATCGATTATACAAAGCAGAATACGGTTGTCCATTTCGTCCAGTCCGTGCTGATCGATATTCATTGCTTTTAATGCCGTTTTTGTAATGGCGATGTCGATGTTTCCATCTCCTTTAACCTGGGCAAAATCCCGGACCCTGCGCAACAATGAATTGACAATACGAGGCGTTCCGCGGCTTCTGCCGGCAATTTCATCAGCAGCATCATCTGTAATTTTTACATCGAGAATGCGTGCCGAACGTTTAACAATACCTGTTAATACCGAATTGTCGTAATATTCCAAATGCGAATTAATGCCAAACCTGGCCCGTAATGGTGAAGTAAGTAATCCTGAACGGGTGGTAGCCCCGATTAATGTAAACGGATGCAACTCAAGCTGAATGGACCGGGCGCTGGGTCCTTTGTCAATCATAATGTCGATCCTGAAATCTTCCATTGCCGAATAAAGGTACTCTTCCACAATGGGCGATAAACGATGGATTTCGTCGATAAAAAGGACGTCGCGTTCTTCGAGATTGGTCAGCAAACCGGCCAAATCGCCCGGTTTATCGAGCACCGGACCAGAGGTAATTTTGATACCCACTCCCAGCTCGTTGGCGATAATATGCGACAAGGTGGTTTTTCCCAACCCTGGAGGTCCATGCAGTAATACATGGTCGAGTGCTTCGTTTCTCATGGCCGCTGCCTGAACAAAAATTTTCAGGTTTTCCACAATTTGTCTTTGCCCTTTAAAATCATTAAACGACAATGGCCGTAATCTGCGGTCGAGCTCCCGGTCGGTATCGGGATAAAAATTTCCCCTGATATCTAAATCTTCACTCATTTACCCGAAGTAGCAAATTGTTCAATTACAGCATAAAGTTCATCAGGCGAAAAGGGTTTTGGTAAATAATCGTTCATACCAGCCTTCAAACATTTATCCTTGTCATTATCCAGCGTATTGGCCGTAAGTGCTACAATAGGTACTCCTTCTTTTACACCCAAATCCTCTTCATATTTACGGATATCAGCCGTTATTTCAAAGCCGTTTTTTTCCGGAAGCATAATATCCATCAAAATCAATTCGGGTGAATTATTGGTTACTTCCCGCATAGCATCCCGCCAATTTGTTACCGCAACAACTTCGTAGTGCAATTTTCTTAAATGAAAACATACTACTTTTTGATTTAACAGGTTGTCCTCAACTAATAGTATCTTCAATTTCTTCTGTATTTATTATATTATATAAACTTTTTAAAATAAATATGTAATTTATAATGGCTTGTTTATAACTGTTAATTTTTCTTTGTAATTTTTTATAAAGATAGAATTCACTTTTAATCTTCCAAAATACAAACAACTTCTTTTGCTTTATCTTTTTTATTACCAGCTTGTAAATATTTTTTTCAACACGTGTTAAAAAGTATTTCATATTTAAGCATCCACTAATTAACCGGTTTATTTTTTGTGCAAAGATTCAAGGTACTTTTCCTTTTAATTCTTTTCAGAATTCAAAAATAATACTATTGTATAAAATTAAGACGAATGCAAATATTGTTTTAAAAGATTATTTTTGTTTTTTCATCCGTTTTTGAAACAATTACTAACATTTAGTAGTTGTTTTAATAAGCTGGATAAAAAGATATTAGAAAAAGATGACAGAAAATTTTAACATACTTGTTCATAAGCTTAACGCCTTCAGGATTAAATACTACTCTTTTAAATTGCTGAAAGGTATCATTTTGACTTTTTTCTTTTTACTGGCCTTATTTACAGCTTTTTCAGTAATTGAATACTTTGTTTACCTTTCTTCCGAAATTCGGAAAATACTCTTTTTCGGGTTTGTGGTTTTTGGAGGATTGCTTACGCTACAGTTTATTGCGGTTCCGCTGTTGAAACTCCTGCATATTTTAAAACCGATTGATATAAAAACAAGTTCGGTTATAATTCAGAAACATTTTAAAGACATTAAAGATAAACTACTGAATATTATTGAGTTAGCCGAAATTAACGAACCTTCGTATTCCAGCGAAATTGTTTTGGCAAGTATCGATCAGAAAATAAATGAACTGAGTGTTTTCGATTTTAGGCAAGCCGTTCAGTACCGGCAACTAAAAATGGTTTTGGTTTATTTTTTAGTGAGTCTTTTAGTCACTTTATCGGTTTTTTTGGTAAATCAATCAATTTTTACCACAGCACCTCAACGAATTATTCATTACAACACGGAGTTTGTGAAACCGGCTCCTTTCAAATTTAACCTTTTAAACACTGATTTAAAGGCGAAAAAGGGAGATGCATTTAAAATTAAAATGGAAGTTAGCGGCGATGAACTCCCACAGGTTACCTATATTAATATTGAAGGAAACAACTACCTGATGAAAAGCACTTCTTCTGGGGTTTTTGAGTTTGAAATGGCTTCAGTAATCAACCCTGTGAATTTTTATTTCACCGATTTGAAATACAAGTCTGACAGCTATTTTTTGCAGTTGCTGCCTAAACCCGGCATTAATCATTTCGATGTAATTGTAACCCCACCACCCTACACAGGATTGCCGGTTTTGGAACACGAGAATATCGGAGATATGCAGGTTCCACATGGAACAATAGTGGAATGGAATTTTCAGGGCATCGATATCGATACGCTTTATATGGCGCTTTCTGACTCGGTAATTGTTGGATCCGAAAGAGCTACATCTGGATTTAAGCTTGAAAATCAGTTTTTTAAATCATCTGATTATCATGTTTTTATTAAAAATGATTTGACCGAACCGGAACTGGCTTTTTCTTTTTCCGTGGAAGTTTTGCCCGACCTTTATCCTGAGATTAAAGTAATTCAGGTTCAGGATTCGTTGCAGATGACACGTTTCTTTTTTAAAGGTATTATCGGCGACGATTATGGTTTTTCAGCCCTTAATTTTCACTATAACCTGAACAATTCCGATTCGGCCATAGCAATACCGTTTGTGAAAAATCTGAACGATCAGGATTTCTATTTTAGTTTCGATTTTGCCGAAATTGCTGCAGAATCAGGAGTGATTTCCTACTATTTTTCAGTAACCGATAACGATGTATTAAATAATTATAAAACCACAACTTCCGATAATTTCGTTTTTAATTTACCTAATCGCGAAGAGGTTGCTGCAACTGAAAAGGAACAGTTTGAAAACCTGGAAAAAATGTTGCAGCAAAGTGAAGAACTGACCCGTGAAATTCAGAAAGATCTGGAAAATCTGCGGCTAAAAAATATGGATACCAATGTTTCTGACTGGGAAAAATCGCAGGCGGTGAATCAAATTCTTTCCAAACAAAGTGAATTGGAAAAATTGTATGACCGGATAAAACAGGACAATGAAAAACTCAATAATTACCTGAATTCGTTTAACCGGCAGAACGATGAAATCAGGGAAAAACAACAACAGATAGAAGATTTACTGGATGAAGTGTTTACAGATGAATTAAAAAAACTGCTGGAAGAATTTCAGAAACTCGCTGAAGAGTTTGATAACAATAAGTTGAACGAACTTACTGAGCGAATGAATTTTACGTATGAAGATTTACAGAAACAACTCGACAGAAATCTTGAAATGCTACGTAGAATGAAAGTGGAGCAAAAACTTCAGAATGTAATTGACGATCTGAATAAAATGGCTGTGGAAGAAGAAAAAATGGCGGAAGATGTGAGTGAAAAATCGAATTACGACCAAATTCAGGAACAACTCGAAATCCACCAAAAAGAAGTGGAAAACATTCAAAATGAAATAAACGATGCGCTTCAGTTAAATGAAGAGCTTGAAAAACCTATGAATTTTGATGATTTTAGCGACGAGTTTGAAGACATTGAAAAAAGCATGGAAAACAGCCGGAACGAACTTCTAAAACAAAACCGGAAAAAATCAGGTTCTGGCTTAAAAGAAAATTCCGAAAAAATGAAAAATACGGCTTTTGCGATGCAGCAAATGTTGAATTCGAATACCATGCAGCAGAATATGGAAAATATTCAAAACCTCCGGCAAATTTTAAGTAACCTGGTTTATTTGTCGTTCGAACAGGAAAGTGTTTTAAACGGATTAACAGGAATTAGTGCTAATGATCCGTTAGTTAATGAACTGAATTTGCAGCAGCGGAGAATAAAAGATCAGAGCCAGATTGTGAAAGATTCGCTGTATGCTTTGGCAAAACGTACACCTCAAATTAATAGTTTGGTAAACAACGAGTTAATTACAATGGAACTGAATTTGGATAAAACACTCGATGAAATGACCGAAGGTTTGTACCCCAATGCAAGGGCAAGCCAGCAGTTTGTTATGACCGCAACCAACAACCTGGCCCTGATGTTAAACGAAGCGCTTGAAAACCTGGAAAAACAGATGGCCAACGCACAGCCGGGCGATCAGCAATGTGAAAACCCGGGACAGGGACAGTCGGGAATGAATTTGCTTAAGCAGGAATCGGAAAACATTAGGCAGCAATTGGAGCAAATGATAGAGCAAATGAAAAGTGGGAATCCTCAAAATATGAATCAGCAAATGGGGCAGTCGCTAATGCAACATGAAATGATGCAGCAAATGTTGCGCGAAATTATGAATAATGGCAGTGTTGGAAACGATGCCCGAAAAACCTTGCAGGAAATTGATAATTTGCTGGAACAGAACAGAAAACAACTGATGAATAAAAATGTGAATGCTCAAATGATTTCACGCCAAAACCAGATAACGACGCGGTTACTGGAGGCTGAAAAAGCAGAGCTCGAACGCGAATTTGAAGACGAAAGGGAAAGCCGGAGCGCCGAGGATTTTCAAAGTAATCCGGCACAGTTTTTCGAGTATAAAATCCGCGATAACTCGACATTGGAATACCTGAACCGTAATTCACACAAGTTGAGCAATTTTTACAACAACAAATACAAGCAATATTTGAACAATATGCAAACAGAATAAAATGAGTAAATACCCTGAAGTACTGGCCATTAAATCGGATAAAAAAGAGTTGGGGAAAGTCGAAATTTTCCTCCGTAAAATTTTTGAAAAAGAAGAACTACCCGAAGTATGTTTCAATAAAGTTTTACTTTGCATTTCGGAAGCAGTAATCAATTCCATTGAACACGGAAATAAAAATGACACGGATAAAAATGTGGATATTCAGATCGATTGTGGGAATGGAAATATTTGTATAGAAGTACACGACGAAGGCGAAGGATTTGATTTTGAACTTATTGAAGACCCTACCCTAAAAAACAACATCAGAAAAGAAACCGGACGCGGTATCCATATTATGAAGTCGTTGTGCAGTAAAGTTGAGTTTCGGAATCAGGGAAAAAGTGTGGAGATTAAAATTGATTTAACGTGAGCAAATTATCATTCTTTTTCGAAAAAATTGAACCCGTTAAAATTCAAAAGGAAGCTGTACAGAATGCCATTGATTTTTTAATCGAAAACGAAAAAAAACAGCCCGGGGAAATTTCCGTTATCTTTTGTTCCGACGAATATTTGTTAAAAATAAATGAACAATACCTGAATCACAACTATTATACTGATATAGTAACATTTGACTATGTAGAAAATTCCGTTATTTCGGGAGATTTATTTATTAGTTTAGACAGGATAAAAGAGAATTCAGCTCAATTTAACGTGGCGTTTAAAGAAGAGTTGTACCGCGTAATTTTACACGGAGTTTTGCATTTGGTTGGTTATAAAGATAAAACTGCTACTGAAAAGAAACTGATGCGGGGAAAAGAGGATTTTTATTTGAAAAAAGCCGGTTTTAAGAAGGAGGAGAGATGATAGCAAAATACGATGTGATTGTTGTTGGCGGCGGCCATTCCGGATGCGAAGCTGCTGCTGCTGCTGCAAATTTGGGGTCCAAAACGCTGTTGATTACGATGGACATGACAAAGTACGCTCAAATGTCATGTAATCCGGCAATGGGAGGTATCGCCAAAGGACAAATTGTTCGCGAAATTGATGCGTTGGGTGGTTATTCAGGAATTATTGCCGATAAAACCACCATTCAGTTCAGGATGCTGAATCTTTCCAAAGGTCCTGCAATGTGGAGTCCTCGTTCTCAAAATGATCGCATGCGTTTTACCGAAAGTTGGCGGGAAACACTGGAGTCGATAGAAAACCTCGATTTGTGGCAGGATGCTGTTGTTGCATTAATCCTTGAAGGAAAACAGGTAAAAGGAGTACGCACGAAAATTGGTGTCGATTTTTACGGAGAAACCGTTATTTTAACGAACGGAACTTTTCTGAATGGTTTAATACATGTGGGTTCTTCCCAAATGAGAGGCGGACGAATTGGCGAGGCGGCTTCTTACAGCATAACTGCACAGCTTTTTGATGCAGGGTTTAAAACAGGCAGGTTAAAAACAGGAACCCCTGTACGAATTGACGGGAGAACAATTGATTTTTCAAAATTAACTGAACAAAAAGGAGACGAAAGCCATTATAAATTTTCGTATTTACCCGGAACAGAATCAAAACTGCAACAACGTTCCTGCTGGATTACACATACCAATCCGGCCGTGCACAGCGAACTGGAACTCGGTTTTGAGTTTTCTCCAATGTTCGATGGTACTATTCAGGGAGCCGGTCCGCGTTATTGTCCAAGCATTGAATCCAAATTGGTTACTTTTTCAGAAAAGCAGCAACATCAGTTGTTTTTGGAACCGGAAGGTGAATCTACCATCGAGTATTATTTGAACGGTTTTTCTTCATCGTTACCCTGGCAGGTGCAATATAAAGCCCTGCAAAAAATTCCCGGACTGGAAAAGGCAAAAATCTTCAGGCCCGGTTATGCCATTGAATACGACTATTTCGATCCCACGCAATTGTATCATACGCTGGAAACAAAATTAATTGAGAATCTCTATTTTGCAGGGCAGATTAACGGCACCACCGGATATGAGGAAGCCGGCGCACAAGGGATAATTGCCGGAATCAATGCGCATTTGCGTTGCCATTCTTCGGGTAAGGAATTTGTGCTGAAGAGGGATGAAGCTTACATTGGCGTTTTAATCGATGATCTGGTTACAAAGGGTGTGGATGAACCTTACCGTATGTTCACCAGCCGTGCCGAATTCAGAATTTTATTGCGGCAGGACAATGCCGACATTCGGTTAACCCAAAAATCGGCTGAATTGGGTCTTGCTTCTCCGGAACGCAAAAAATTGCTGGATGAAAAAAATGAACTTATTTCCAAAATAATTCAGTATGCGAAAAAGTTTAGTGTTAAGCCACAATTTGTAAATCAGTTGCTTACGAGCAAAGGAACATCCGAATTAAAACAAGGCGTTAAATTATATGACCTTATTTTACGGCCTCAGATTTCGATATTTGATTTGATTGAAACTGTCACCCCGTTTAAATCGTTTCTCGAACGGGTTCAAAAAGACAGAAAACTGGAAATTGTTCAGGGCGCCGAAATTGCTGTAAAATATGAGGGGTATATTAACCGGGAAAAAGCTTTGGCTGAAAAACTCGATAAACTGGAGCACATAAATATCGAGAATAAGTTTAATTATGGTCAATTGAAATCCCTTTCGACAGAAGCCCGTCAAAAGCTCGAAAAAGTAAATCCCAAAACCATCGGACAGGCCAAAAGGATTTCCGGGGTGTCTCCTTCCGATATAAATGTTTTATTAATTTTGCTGGGCAGATAAATTAATGTTTCACGTGGAACAAAAACCAAATCAATTATGGATTTAAAAAGTAAAATCAGGGAAGTTCCTGATTTTCCTACAAAGGGGATTAGCTTCAAAGATATCACCACGTTGCTGAAAGAGAAGGAAGCGTTTAGGTATGTGACGAACGAAATTGTTGCAGAGTTCAAAGAAAAGAGAATTTCCAAGGTACTAGGGATTGAATCACGTGGTTTCATCGTAGGAGGAGCGCTGGCAAATGAATTAAATGCAGGGTTTGTGCCGGTGCGGAAAAAAGGTAAGCTTCCGGCTGAAAAAATTTCTGAGACTTATAAGCTCGAATATGGAACAGACACCATTGAAATGCATCGTGACGCAATTTCGGAAGATGACATTGTTCTAATCCATGACGACCTGCTTGCAACCGGAGGTACGGCTCATGCCGTTTATAATATGGTAAAAAGGGTCGGAGTAAAAAAGGTATATTTCAGCTTTATTTGTGATCTCGAATTCATCGAAACAGATCATAAAAAAAGATTGAAAGAATTTAAACCTCACGTTTTGGTAAAATATTAGGTTTGTGAAGTACCCGGCAAAAAATGGCGATATCGATTATTTAAAAGACCTGATTTCCGTCCTTCCTGGAAGACCGGGTATTTATCAGTTTTTTGACAATACAGGAAAAATTATATACATTGGCAAAGCGAAAAATTTAAAAAAACGGGTTTCCAGTTATTTTAGTAAACAACACGAAAGTCGGAAAACAGCAATGCTGGTGCGCAACATTGCCGACATAAAACACATGGTTGTAGAAACCGAACAAGACGCACTGCTGTTGGAAAACAACCTCATCAAAAAATACCAGCCACGCTACAATATTCGGCTAAAAGACGACAAAAGTTATCCGTGGATTTGTATTAAAAATGAACCTTTTCCGCGCGTTTTTAAAACACGAAATTTAGTTAAAGACGGTTCCATGTATTTTGGTCCATACACTTCAATCTACACCGTAAGAACCCTGCTGGAGCTATTCAAATCTGAATACAAATTACGCACCTGCAATTACCAGTTGACCGATGAAAACATAAAATCAGGTAAATACAAGGTTTGTTTGGAATACCACATCGGAAATTGTGAAGGACCCTGTGAAGGCCTGGTTTCTGCGGAAAAATACAACCAGGGAATAGAAGATATAACGGATATTCTGAAAGGAAATATTTCAGGTGTAATTAAACATTTGGAAATAAGAATGGCCGATATGGCAAGCCGGATGAATTTTGAAGAAGCGCAAAAGCTAAAGGAGAAGTACGATTCTTTGAAACGTTACCAAAGTAAATCCACAATCGTTTCTCCTACAATTTCCGACGTTGACGTTTACACCATTGAACAGGATTCGAGGTTTGCTTACATCAATTATTTGAAGGTTATTAAAGGAGCGATTATTCAGACGTTTACGCTCGAAATTAAAAAGAGCCTCAATGAGTCAGCTGAAGAGTTGCTGCTTGCTGGTATTGTGGATATCCGGCAAAAAATCTACAGCAACGCCAAAGAAATCCTGGTACCTTTTCCGTTAAAAACTTCTTTAAAGGATGTAATATTTAAAGTTCCGCAGAAAGGGGACAAAAAGAAATTGCTCGATTTATCGCACAGAAATGCCAAATACTTCCGCCTCGAGAAAGATAAGCAGATGGTTCTGAAAAACCCAAAAATAAGGGAAGAACACATTTTGAAAACCATTCAGAATGATTTGCAGTTAACTGAGTTGCCCGAAATTATTGAATGTTTCGACAACAGTAATTTACAAGGCTCCAATCCTGTTGCTGCGTGCGTTGTTTTTAAGAATGCGAAACCGTTAAAAAAGGAATACCGTCACTACAATATCAAAACAGTGGAGGGGCCCAACGATTTTGCATCGATGGAGGAAGTGGTTTTCCGCCGATACAAACGACTGACAGAAGAGAAGAAAAAGCTTCCACAGCTTATTGTAATTGACGGAGGCAAAGGGCAACTTTCATCTGCTGTAACTGCGTTGGAAAGGTTAAATTTACGCGGAAGAATTGCAATAATTGGCATTGCAAAAAGACTGGAGGAAATCTATTTTCCCGGTGATTCAATTCCGTTATATATTAATAAAAACTCTGAAACACTGAAAGTTATTCAGCAATTGCGTGACGAAGCACACCGGTTTGGGATTACTTTTCACCGGAATAGGCGGTCCAAAAATATTTCAACCTCTGAATTGCACCGGATTAAAGGAATTGGTGAAAAAACAGCCAAAAAATTGTTGCTGGATTTCAAGTCGGTCAAAAACATAAAAGAATCTGATAAAACAATGATTATTAATTCGATTGGCCCTTCCAAAGCAGAGATTGTTTACAGCTACTTTCATTCAAATAATTGAAAATGAGACAGAAAGTTTTGTTAGGGATGAGTGGTGGAATTGACAGTTCTGTAGCTGCCATGGTATTGCAGGAGCAGGGATTTGAAGTGGTTGGAATTACCTTTATTTTTTCAGGAAGTGATATGAAAGATTTTTATCATAGTGCCGATTCTGCAAAAATGCTGGCCGGGAAACTGGGGATTGAACATTATGTTGTTGATTTAAGGGAAGAATTTAAAAATCAGGTTATCCGGTATTTTATAAATGAGTACAGTTCAGGAAACACGCCTTTTTCCTGTGCGGTTTGTAATCCGAAATTGAAGTTTTACAATCTTAAAAAATATGCTGATAAACTGTCATGTAATTTTATTTCGACCGGTCATTACGTAAATATTGTTGAAATAGAGGGTGTTAAGTATATTTCTTCGGGGAAGGACCGCAACAAAGATCAGTCGTTTTTTCTCTGGGGGCTTCAAAAAGAGTTGATTAACCGGTTTATTTTTCCATTGGGTGACTTGTATAAAAACGATGTTCGCGAGATCGCTCAACAAAAGGGATTTGAAGATTTAACCCAAAAGAAGGAAAGCCTGGGAATTTGTTTTATTGAGGGCAAAGATTATCGTAAATACCTGGAAAATAGTGGATTGAATTTAATTCCCGGAAATTTTACCGATTTAAAAGGGAAGGTCATCGGAAAACACAAGGGAGTTTTCCATTATACAATTGGCCAGCGAAGAGGTTTGGGAGTTCATTTCAATAAACCAGTTTTTGTAGCTGAAATTAAAACTGAATCCAATGAAGTCGTTTTAGCAGACTTTGATGAGATGTTTCGGTCGAAAATTTTTCTGAATAACACGCATTTTGTGGATAAAAACAGTGTTGATTTTAATAAAACTTATACAGTAAAAATTAGGTACCGCTTGCAGCAGAATTTATGCAAATTGAAATTGTTGGATGGATGTAACGCACAAATTGAACTGGAGAAACCGGTTGCCATGGTCGCCAACGGGCAAACGGCTGTAATTTACGATGAAGACTGTGTAATTGGCGGCGGATTTATTGAAAGCTCCGAATAATCAGTGCGGTTTGGTGCGCCACGAGGCGTGTGTAAATATAAATAAATACCTAA
>CAZXHP010000069.1:0-16769 GCA_964639655.1 uncultured Mariniphaga sp. | reverse complement strand
CGCTAAAATCTAAACTGATTAGTACTATTTTATTAATACATTTGCCTCATTCAAATTTAAGTATTCTTGAATAAAAACAAATCAAATACAGAATTGGTAAAGCTCCTAAAAGATGGTGATATGAAGGCGTTTGATATCATCTATAAAAAATATTCCAGGAGATTATTTGGCTTTGTTTTTCGTTATATTAAGCAGGAAACAGACACAGAAGAAATAGTTCAGGAAGTATTTATAAAAATCTGGCAAAGCCGTGAAAATATTAATATTTACTCATCCTTTGAATCTTTTCTGTTCACTATAGCCCACAATGCAACGGTAAATCTGCTAAAAAAAAGGGCAACCGAACAAAAATACGTTGAACATGTCAAATCGCTTCAACACATTGACGAGGCCTATGAGCTTACTGATGAAATTCATTATAAAGAGTTAAAGCATAAATTTCAGGATTTGTTGAATGAATTATCGCCCCGGCAAAAAGAGATTTTTCAACTAAGCCGGGACGAGGGGTTAAGTCATAAAGAAATAGCAGAGAGGTTAGGTATTTCAGTACATACAGTAAAAAACCACCTGGTAGCTACACTTTCTTTTTTAAAAAGCAATCTCGATAATGGCCTGATGATTAGTGGATTGTTTGTGAGTTTGTTTCTTTAGCAAAAAAGTCATTTTTTTATTAGTCCTTTTTGTTTTCCCAGTTGTATAACTTGTAAAAGCATTATATGATGGTTTAGCTTGGATAGTTTTTAGGGGCCCCGGTAATAATGAGGTCTCGTTCAGAAAAGGAAAAATGACAGAAGAACTGCTGGAAAAATATTTGAACAACCGTTGCACCTCACAGGAAGTTGAGGAGATTATTTTGTGGATAAAGCAACAAACTTTTTTTAGTGAAAGTAAAAAGCTTGGAGAGGTTGACTGGCAGCAATTTAAAGAAGAATACAGCCTTGTTTCAAACGAAAAGCTGGATAGCCTCCTTGATAAAATTCATCACAGACTGAACATTGAAGAACCCCGCACGATTCAAATAAAAAATAACAGGTTAATTAGCTGGATATCTAAAGCTGCTGCTATCATTATCATTCCGGTTTTAGCCTGTTTGTTTTATACCATTTCTGAAAATAACAGATTAACAAATCAAATTACAACTGTATCTGTCGATTCACTGGAAGTGATAGCCCCGGTCGGTTCACGAACAGTCGTTGAACTGTCAGATGGGTCTGTGGTTCATTTAAATCATGGCAGCAGGATAAAATACCCGCATAATTTTTGGGGAGAAACCCGCGGTGTAGCCCTTTCCGGTGAGGGTTATTTTGAGGTGGCCCACAACCCGGATAAACCTTTTGTCGTTCATGCAGGCCGAATTGATATTAGAGCACTGGGTACAGTATTTAATGTTAGTGCATACCCTGAAAATAGTGATATTGCTACTACGCTTGTAAAAGGAAAAGTGTTAGTAGAGGTAGTAAAAAACAACGGGAATATAGAAACCATAAAAGAACTGATACCCGGCCAGCATGTTAAGTACGAAAAGAATACAGGCGTTGTGAAATCAAGCCTGCACCAAATTGAGAAATACGTTGCCTGGAAAGATGGAAAGCTGGTTTTCGAAAATGAACCAATAGACATGGTCGCCCAAAGATTAAGCCGAATGTTTAATGTTGAAATAGAGGTCAACAAGGAGGTGAAGCACTACAGATATACAGTAACCTTTGTTGATGAACCACTTTTTCAAATACTCGAATTGTTGTCGGCTGCAACACCAATTAATTACCGGGCATTGCCACGCACTAAGAATCCTGACGGAACATTCACAAAGCAGAAAATATTTATTGAGAAAAAGAAATAAAGTCTGATTAAGTTGAACTAAAAGTAAATTGCCTATGCGAACAAACTAATTCATTAAAAACAACAGGGAAATGCGATCAACATTTCCCCGGAGATTGTAAAAATTACCCTGTACGGTTCATTTTACAGGGCATTTCTAACTTTGTAAATACAAAAATATGAAAAAAAAATTGGGTTTTGACCGGAATAGGAAATTTTCCGGGCTAATTAAACTATTAAAAGCAATGAAACTAACTGTTTTATTATTATTAATATCAGTGTTTGGAGTATTAGCTAATAAAAGCTACTCACAAAGCAAAATGCTTAACTTAAGTATGCGTGGAGCCACAGTCAAAGAGGTCTTAAACAGTATTGAAAAACAAAGTGAGTTTTATTTTTTGTACAGTGAAAACCTTATCGATGTGCAGCGAAAAATTAATTTAACCCTTGTAAACCAAAAAATAGACCATGCCTTGAATTTGATATTCAAAGGAACGGACGTTGATTATTCTATACGTGACCGCATTATCGTGTTAACACCCCAGGAAATACTTAAAAGAGATTTAGAAGTATTGCAACAGCAAAAATTCGTTTCCGGTACGGTAAACGACGAATCCGGCCAGCCGTTGCCTGGAGTAACCGTGGTAGTAAAAGGTACTACAACGGGAACGGTTACCAATGCCGACGGCAAATATTCACTAACCAATATTCCTGAGGATGCTACTCTACAGTTTTCGTTCGTGGGGATGCGGACAGAGGAAGTAGTTGTAGGAGACCAAACTAATATTAACATTGTAATGGAGCAGGAAACGATTGGAATAGAAGAGGTTGTTGCAATCGGTTACGGAACCTTAAAAAGGGAAGAATTAACCAGTGCTGTTTCCAGTGTAAATTCAGAAGATTTTGTAAAAGGATCTGTCAGGGATGCTGCCCAATTAATTAAAGGACAACTTGCCGGTGTAAATATCGTTAATCCGGATGCTAATCCAACTGGCTCATCTCAAATAGTTTTGAGAGGAGTTACTACGCTTTCCGGAGGTACACAACCTTTGATAGTTATTGATGGTGTTCCCGGATCATTAACAGATGTAGCTCCTGAAGATATTGAATCAATCGACGTTCTAAAAGACGGATCTGCAGCAGCAATTTATGGAACACGAGGTACAAACGGTGTTGTGCTTATTACTACAAAAAAAGTTAGAGGAGAAACTCCTGCAACGATTGAATGGAATAGTTATATCACAACACAGACCATTACAAAAACGCTTGATTTTATGGGAGCAGATCAATACCGTACTTTGGTTGAACAAGGAAAACCTGGCGCCTTTGATTATGGTGCAAACACAGATTGGGTCGATGAAGTATTTCGTACTCCATTCTCTCACACTCATAATATTAGTATGAAGGGTGGTAGTTCCCGTACGAATTACATAATGAACATTAACTACAAGGAACTTGAAGGATTAATGCTGAGATCTGATAATAATGTTTTAACTGCACGAATTGAGGCAAATCACTCTATGTTTGATGGAAAACTAAGGTTGAATGGAAATATTATTGGTTTTGATCAAAATTATTTTTCCGGTGGAGATGGTTATAGCTGGAGAGGAGATGTTTACAGAAATGCACTTATTTATAATCCAACAGATTCAACTAAAGATGAAAATGGGAAATGGACAGAACATCCCGATATGAATAATTACGCTAACCCACTATCATTAATTTATGAAACTGAAGGAGAGATAAATATTACGAATTTTAAACCATTTGGTACTATTACATACTATCCTTTTGAAGAGTTGAGTTTAAAAGTACTTGGTTCACGCGACATCTACAACCGCACAGCCGGATATTCGGAATCATTTGATCATTTAAATAGTATCAGAGAAAATAGAACCGGGTTTGCATCGAGGGGAACCACAAGAAATGTTGACGACCTTTTGGAGATTACTTCAAACTATTTAAAATCGTTTGGAAATCATAATGTTAACCTTTTGGGAGGTTATAGTTTTCAGCAAAATACATATGAATTTTACTGGATGAACAATTTTGACTTTCCGAGCGATCTTTACTCTTACAATAATATGTCGGATGGTGCGGCGCGTACAGAGGGAAGAGCAGGAATGGATTCAAACAAAACCTCTTCGAGATTGGTAAGTTATTTTGCCAGGGCTAATTATAGTTTTGGAGATAAATATATGTTAATGGCAAGTTTAAGGTATGAAGGGTCGTCTAAGTTTGGGAAAGATCATAAATGGGGTGCATTCCCAGCTGTATCTGCTGGCTGGAATATATTGAATGAAACTTTTATGCAACCGCTCCAAGGACCACTATCACAATTGAAATTAAGGGCAGGTTTTGGGGTGACAGGTACTGCTCCATCAAGTACTTATCAATCTTTAAGTCGATTAACATACGGCGACAAATATTATTTTGACGGTCAGTGGATACCTGTGATTTATCCCTCGTCAAATTCCAATCCCGACTTAAGATGGGAAACAAAAGAAGAAATAAATATTGGTTTGGATTTCGGAGTTTATGAGAACAGGCTGTCCGGCTCAGTTGATATTTATAAAAGAACAACAAAAGATCTTCTCTGGAATTATAATGTTTCAACTCCGCCATATTTATACAATAGTGTGCTTGCAAATGCTGGTTCAATGGAGAATAAAGGATTGGAAATTCAAATCAATGCAGAGCCAATAAAATCAAAGGTGTTCAATTGGATAACTGGTGTAAGTTATTCAACGAACTCGAATAAGCTGTTGACACTGTCCAATGACCGGTTTCAGTTGCAAAGTGGATATTTTGATACCGGATGGACAGAGGAACCCTTACAAACGACTACTCATAGGGTTGAAGAGGGTGAAGCAATTGGCAACTTTTACGGGTTTAAGTCTATCGACATTGATGAGAATGGTTATTGGATAATTGAAGGAAAGGATGGTAATCCAAAACCTGTTGCCGAACAACAACCAGATGATAAAAAAGTACTGGGGAACGGGCTGCCCAAACATTATCTAAACTGGAATAACACTTTTGTGTACAAGCAATTTGACTTGGATATCACGATGAGAGGAGCATTTAAATATCAGATTCTTAATATGACGAAGATGTTTTATGGCGTGCCTATTAGCTTAACCCGCGGCAACGTGATGGCAAATACTTATGATAACAGATACGGCAAAAGACCTTTGAATGATTTTCAAGAGCTTCAGTACGTTAGCTATTTTATCGAAAACGGGGACTATTGGAAAATCGATAACATTACTTTGGGATATAATTTTAATCTTTTGGATCACCCGGTAAAAAGCCTGCGGATCTATTTGTCTGGTTCAAATATGTTTACGTTCACCGGATATAGTGGAATCGATCCCGAAGTAAATAGCCTTGGATTAGACCCAGGATTAGATGACAGAGATAAATATCCATCAACGAGAACATTCACTTTTGGTGTATCACTGAAATTTTAAAAGAAAACAAGATGAAAAATATATCGAAATTTATTGCAGGTGCAATGCTGCTATTAATCAATCATACTGCTTGTAATGATTTAACGGAAACAGTTTATTCAGATTTGACAGAGGCCGGGTACGAGTATTCAGCAGAGGAAATATACAGTGTAATAGGACCGGTTTATCAGAACCTTCGCGGGCTTCACTCACATACTGGTTTTTCCATCATGCAAACATCAACAACTGATATTTTAGTCATGCCGGCAAATGCCTCCGGTTGGGATGACGGGGGAATATTCAAAAAAATGCATTTACACACATGGAATGCTGAAGCACCACAAGTCAGGAACTCATGGGCGCGCTTGTATCCCGGGGTATTGCATGCGAACAGGATCATTGAACAATTGGAGAATGACATCGTCCCGGTTCCAGCCAATTTGAGCAAAGAGTCGTTAATTGCTGAAATGAAGGTTGCAAGGGCATTTTATTATTGGCTTTTAATGGATAACTTCGGTGATGTTCCTTATGTGACAACCACCTCTCAGGAATTACCTCCTTCTACTGCACGCGAAGAAATATACCAGTCAATAGTCAGTGATATAACAACTTCTTTACCGGTGTTAAATGAAGAGAATAATACAATGATGTATGGACGCTTTAACAAATGGGCAGCTAAAGCTCTGCTTGCAAATCTTTATTTAAATGCAGAAGTTTATACAGGCACTGCTGAATGGGATAAATGCATTGCTGAATGTGATGATATTATTGATTCTGGTGAATATAAATTAGAGAATAATTATGTCGATTGTTTCGATGCAGACAATCACAATTCCGTTGAAACCATTTTCGCTATTCCGTATGACGAAATAAATGGCACCGGGATGTATTGTGCATATACGTTCCATGCCTCTTCCAGATACAAATATAACCTTTCGTTTACACCCTGGGGTGCCGGAAGCGCAAAAGCAATTTCACAGTTTATTGATACATACGACCCGGATGATTCACGATTTGATGACACCTGGGAGCATGGTCCTCAATTCGAGGCAGATGGAATAACTCCCCTTTTGTGTACTTATGACAAAGCTGGAGAACAACTGAATTATTCAAAAGATTTACCTGATGGTAATTACACATCGGAGGACGAAGGATATCGGATCAAAAAGTTTCTGCCTGAAGTCGGCGCCCAATTTTATATGAACAACGATATGCCATTTTTTAGGTATGCTCAGGTTTTAATGATGAAGGCTGAGTGTTTAATGAGAGAAGGCCAATCTGATGAGGCTGCGGAAATTGTGACCCAGGTCAGGCAACGAGCTTTCCGGGATAATCCGGGAAAAGCAGTAGTTACAGGCGCACAATTAACAGCCAATAGCAGTTATAACTATGGGTACGTGGAGAATTACCAGGTAGTCGATCCCGGAGATACATCGCCAGTCGGGTTTGGAGGATTTTATGATGAACTCGGGTACGAGTTTGCCTGTGAATGGATGAGAAGAAGAGATATGATACGGTTTGGGACCTATACTCAAAAAAGTTGGCTTTCCCATAAGCCACAGGGCGAAAAGACCAAGGTATTCCCAATACCACAAATAATTATTGACGCCAATCCAAATCTCGAACAAACATCGGGTTATGTGCATTAAATAAATTATCATCCGGGAATTAGTTATTGTAAACGAAGCAATAATTGATTCCCGGGGTATAACATAGATAAACCAGTTAAATTCAGAAAAAAAAATGAAAAATTACTTATTTACCCTGCTAACGATTTTGGGTATCTTGAATGTTACCACATTATTTTCACAATCCTATCTGGCTCAGCCAGTACCATTTAATCAGGTTAGTATTCATGATGGTTTTTGGACTCCCCGACTGAAGGCACATGCTAATAAAACATTACATGTGTGCATAGCCCAAACAAAAGATTCGACAAAGCGGATAAGCAATTTTGAAAAGGCTGCCGGATTAAAAGAAGGAAAGCATGAAGGAATTTATTATGATGATTCTGATGTTTACAAGGCAATGGAGGGAATTGCCTATTCACTCATAAATAATCCAAATTCAGAACACGAAGCGTTACTGGACAAATGGATTGAATTAATTGCGCGGTCACAGCAACAGGACGGCTATCTAAATACGTTTTACACTTTGAACCACCCGGAAAACCGATGGACAGATATGGACAAACATGAAATGTATTGCGGGGGCCATATGATAGAGGCGGCTGTTGCCCATTACAAAGCAACCGGTAGAAAAGCCTTCCTTGATGTTGCAATAAAATTTGCGGATCATTTGGATAACACATTTGGACCGGGTAAACGCCACTGGGTGGCTGGACATCAAGAGATTGAGCTGGCATTGGTGAAGCTTTACCACACAACTGGAAAAGAAAAATATTTAAATCTTGCTCACTGGCTGTTGGAAGAAAGAGGACGGGGTTACGGTGTCGGCAGCGCGTGGGATAACCCAAATTTTGGACCGGCACATATACAAGATGATGTTCCGGTATCAGAAATCGAGGATATTAAGGGGCACGCCGTGAGGGCAATGTACCTGTTCTCAGGAATGGCTGATGTGGCAACCGAAAAAAATGTCCCGGCCTATATTGAAGCACTGAATAGAATGTGGGACGTCGTGGTTAACAGAAATATGTACGTTACCGGAGGGATTGGGAGCTCAAAATTGAACGAAGGATTTACAGAAGATTATAATTTACCCAACAAGGCCGCCTACTGTGAAACCTGCGCCTCAATTGGGATGGTTTTTTGGAATCATCGAATGAATTTACTTTCAAAAGATGCCAAATATGTTAACGTATTAGAACGATCTCTTTATAATGGGGTATTGCCAGGAGTGAATCTCGAAGGCGATTTGTTTTTTTATGTCAATCCGCTGGAATCAGACGGAGATCATCATCGCAGGCGCTGGTATGGAACAGCATGTTGCCCCAGCAATATTGCACGGTTTATACCCTCAGTTGGAAATTACATCTATCTTACCGGAGAAGATGAACTGGTTGTTAACCTTTTCATTGGCAACGAAAGCGACTTCCTGATTAAAGGTACGGGTGTGAAGGTGGAACAAAAAACAGACTATCCGTGGGATGGTGAGATACAGGTGCAAATAACGCCCGAAAAGGCAATAGACTTTGATTTAAAAATGAGAATTCCGGATTGGTGCAAAAGTTACCAGGTATTCTTAAACGGTAAAGAATTTTCCGAACCAGGTGTTTTAAATGGTTATCTGTCGATATCCCGGAAATGGAAACCCGGCGATGAAATTACCCTGTTGCTTGACATGCCTGTAGAATTGGTAGTCGCAGATTCAAGGGTAAAAGAAAATACTGGAAAGCGCGCTATACAACGTGGTCCGCTGGTTTATTGCCTTGAGCAAACTGATAATCCAAATATCGATATGGATAATGTATCTATTGATCAGGGTGTTGCTTTTTCTCTTCGCACAGGAGAAGGGAAGTTAAAAGAAATGAAAATCCTGAAAGCAAATACTAAAAACGGAGAATTAACTTTTGTACCTTACTTTGCCTGGGATAATCGTGAAGCAGGCAAAATGAAGGTATGGGTAGATTTTAATGAGAAAACTACACTATACAAATAAAAATGAAGGTAGGAACCATTCAATATATAGTTTAAAGGAGGCGCGAGTGCCCGTTCCTAAAGTTCTTGGGCTGCTAATTCCATTTTGTTTTTATACGGCAATTGTGTCAGGATTGCAACCAAGCATGAAATTCGTTTTGTATCGTAGTGGCTCATTTTTCAGTTTATGATTTTGATGTTAGTAGCTTTCTTGACTTCCCCGGCTCACACATCCGGATGGAAACAAGACAATATTTTTTGGCTACAACCTCCGTAGATTTGACTACATCGGTTTTTGGATTACTGCTGAATTTTGTAGCAACAAAATAAAAAGTAGTAATTTAAAAACAGTAATCATGAAAACATTAATTTTTGGAGCGTCAATGGGCTCTTTCGGAGCTTTGGCAGTATTTCTTTCTTTCACGTTTGGGTGGCCTGGCTGGGTTTTGTTTATGGCATGGGTTTGCTTTTACCTCTTTGGTAAATCACTAAAAAAGTCCCTTAACATCTATCTTCAGATTGTCCTGGGTATTGTCCTGGGAATACTGATCGAAACATTGGGCCAATTTCTTTCAGCAGTTATTGGTAATATGTTTGGATTATATTTGGCAATATTGCTGCTTATCGGCTCTTTGGCTTTCAGCACTAAAATAAAAGGCCTTGGTGATATTGCTGCCTGGTTTATCGGTTTGATTGTCTTTTTCGGTGCGGAACCCCCTTTAGCACTGGTCTCCGTTGCCCGTACATTATTGCTGCCTCTTGCCGCCGGATTTCTGTTCGGGTATGGACTGGATACCTTCCTGGACAAATTCGTTCATGGTGGTTCCTCTGTGCGCAGTACTGCTGACGAGCCGTTGGAGGCAAGCACGCAAAAAAACTGATAGGTTGATTTTGGCTACAACAGTAGTAGATTCGGCTACACCAGGTGCAAATTGCCGGCCTACTTTTGCACTATTAAAACTTTTAAAGCATGAAGATAGTAGTAACAGGGTCTTTAGGGCACATTAGCAAACCACTCACACAAGAGCTGGTGCAAAAAGGCTATTCGGTAACTGTTGTCAGCAGCAAGGCCGAAAGAATAAAAGATATTGAAGCATTAAGCGCTAAACCGGCAATAGGTTCGGTGAAGGATGTGCATTTTATGACTGAAACATTCATGGATGCAGACGCGGTTTACTGTGTGAACCCGCCGGATTTTACTGCCCCTGACCAAATTGTTTATTACCAAAATATTGGGACGTGTTATGCAAAAGCCATTGAAAAATCAGGGATAAGGAGAGTCGTATATTTGAGCAGCTACGGAGCTCATTTACCATCTGGGACAGGTTTTATAACGGGCTCTTACAAAACGGAAAAAATACTGGATGCCGTTCCCGGTATCAGTTTGACACACATCCGGCCTACGTACTTTTATTACAATTTACTCGGATTTATTCCAATGATTAAGGCCCTGAGTTACATGGGTTCTGTATATGGCGGCAGCGATAAACTGGCAATGGTATCACCCAAAGATATCGCTTTGGCTGTTGCAGAGGAAATTTCAGCATTAAACAACGTTAAAAAAGTCCGCTATGTAACCAGTGATGACAGGGCTTGTAATGAGATAGCAAGCGTTTTAGGTAATGCGATTGGACTGCCGGATTTGAAATGGGACATTTTACCAAAGGAACAAGTAAAACAATCACTTATGTCTGCCGGTACCCCGGAAAACGCGGCCGAAAATTTAATTGAATTAGGGCAGGCTATCCATACCGGCATATTGCGTGAAGATTATGAGCTCAATAAGCCCGAATTTGGCAAAATACCTTTGGAAGATTTTGCGAAAGAATTTGCCGCTATTTATCATCAAAATTGAAATGAAAATTGTTTAACCATTATAAAATATATGACCATGAGTACAAAGAGTAAAACTGCGCTGGTAACAGGAGGAAGCCGCGGACTTGGAAAAAATATGTCAATTGCCCTTGCTAAAAAAGGCATAAACGTGATACTGACATACAACAGTAACCAAACAGCGGCAAACGACGTTGTGTCGGAAATTCAGTCCTTGGGACAAAAAGCGGCTGCTTTTCAACTGGATACCAGTAATGTCAAATCGTTTGACAATTTTATCGGGCAAGTAAAGGAATATTTGCAGGAACAAACCGGAAGCCCGAATTTTGATTTTCTTGTGAACAATGCCGGAACGGCTTTATATGCTCCGATTGCTGATGTAACGGAAGAGCAATTGGATGAAATCGTTGATATCCATTACAAAGGTGTGTTCTTCCTAACGCAAAAAGCGTTGCCTTTTATAAATGACGGTGGTGCAATCATTAATATTTCATCCGGGCTCACGCGAATCATCAATCCCGGTTCTTCAGTGTATGGTTCGCTAAAAGGTGCCGTAGAAATTTTGACCCTTTATCTGGCAAAAGAATTAGGATCGAGGAAAATCCGGGTGAATGTGGTGGCTCCGGGAGCCATCGAAACCGATTTTGGCGGTGGCCATGTCCGCGATAATAAGGAAATCAATGCCCATATTGCCGGCATTACGGCTTTGGGCCGGGTGGGCTTGCCTGATGATATCGGCGGGGTCGTTGCATTTTTATGTACCGAAGATGCATATTGGATTAACGGACAACGCATTGAGGTTTCGGGCGGACAAGCGATCTAAATTAAGGACAATCATTTATTAACTCGGAAATAATCTATGACATGATTAATGACAAAAATAGCTTTTCACGCCGCAACTTTATAGCAAAAACAACTTTGGCGGTGGGCGCTTTCGGTGCCGGGAGTATATTTTCATCGCAAGCTTTGGGATCAAGTGCCCCGGAAAACCCAAAACCAAATGAAGGAAAAGTCGCCATCGTCACCGGATCATCCCGCGGCATCGGTGAGGCCATAGCCAAACGGTTGGCGGCTGATGGATTTAAGATAACCATAAATTGTGTGGTCAATCGTGATCTTGCAGAAAATGTGGCACGGGATATTAAAGCAGCCGGAGGAGAAGCTACCTGGCTTCAGTCCGACGTGCGGAAGCCGGAGGCTGTTCGTGAGCTTTTCGATGTGACTGAAGAAGCGTTTGGCGGCGTAGATGTCGTCGTCAACAATGCCGGAGTCATGAAGCTTGCCTCTTTTTCGGAAATGACAGATGAAGATTTTAACTATGTGATGGACACCAATCTCAAAGGTGGGTTCAACGTGTTAAGAGAGGCCGCCAGAAGGGTACGCGACGGTGGCCGGATTATAAGCACTTCGTCCAGTATTACTTTGTTAAAACTGCCAACATATGGGCCTTATGCCGCGTCAAAGGCAGCCCTTCAAATTTACTCCAGTACCTTGGCAAAGGAAGTTGGGGGTCGTGGTATTTCTGTCAATGCGTTATCTCCCGGTGTGGTAAATACCACCTTGTTTACCGATGGAAAAACAGAGGAGCAAATCGAAGGCTTTGCCAAGCGAACACCA
Source organism: uncultured Mariniphaga sp. (assembly GCA_964639655.1). Lineage (GTDB taxonomy): Bacteria > Bacteroidota > Bacteroidia > Bacteroidales > Prolixibacteraceae > Mariniphaga. The sequence continues at coordinate 4,450 of CAZXHP010000069.1, read as the reverse complement.
CATGGACGTATTGGTGAGCCCGAAGACATTGCCGCTGTTGTGTCGGCTCTGTGCAGCCCCGATGGCTGGTGGGTTAATGGTCAGACCGTCTTTGCTAATGGCGGGCTTGTTTAAATCTGTTCTAAAATGACAACTTCTCTTTCTGTCTCTTAAGGAGAGAGTTTCAAAAAAATAAAAACACAAGTTATGATTCGTTTACTACAAATTATCTGCATTTTTCAATTGTTTTCATGTAATTCAACTTTAAACGACATCAGCGAAGTTGAAGAACAGCCAGTTGAAAGTGAAGTTATTGTTCTTGCAACAGAATTGACAAGTCCGTGGGGGCTCACCTTTCTACCCGATGGCTCCGCGTTGGTTTCTTCAAGAACAACCGCCCAAATTCACAGGGTTCCTGCGGGCGGTGGCACGCCGCAATTGGTAGGGACTGTTCCCGGAGTTTCGTTTAGTGCGGAAGGTGGATTGCTTGGGCTGGAAACTTCCCCATCTTTTGAAAACGACAGGACAATTTATGCCTATCTGTCAGCGCAACCGACCAATAAAATTGTTGCTATCGAAATCGCGGAAGACTTTGGGACGCTCAATGTTTCGAATGTTTTGCTCGATGGAATTACAACGGCCAACCGACACCACGGCGGACGTTTGAAAATTGGTCCCGACGGTCATCTTTGGATCAGCACCGGTGATGCCTTTCAACCGGAATTGGCTCAAAATAGTGAATCCCTTAATGGAAAGATTTTGAGAATTGGGCTGAATGGTTCTATTCCTGAGGGAAACATGAATAATAGTCCGGTTTATTCTTACGGGCATCGAAATGTGCAAGGTATTGCCTTTGGGCCGGATGGTACCGTTTACGCTTCTGAATTGGGGCATAGAACCTGGGATGAAGTGAATGTAATTCATGAAGGATTAAATTACGGATGGCCTCAGTCAGAAGGTACTACCGGAAGTTTTGGAGAGCCTCCTCTTACCGTTTTTCATCCGGATGACTGTTCGCCTTCAGGAATGGCTTATGCCCGGGGATCGCTATGGATGGGAGCACTAGGTGGCCAACGCTTATACCAGATACCAGTCGAAAATGGTGAACTTAGTGGAACACCGATTGCACATTTTGTAGAAGAATATGGAAGAATACGTACTGTGGAACTTGCTCCCGATGGATCCGTCTGGTTGTTTACTTCAAACACCGATGGCGCAACCTGGGGAGGGACAACACCGAAACAAGGAGACGATAAAATATTAAAAATTGAATTGGAATAATTTAAACAATAAACCTATGAAGATCGCCGATTTTGCAAAAGAATTTGCAGCAGTGTTTCATCAAAATTGAAATGAAAGTTGTTTACCAATATATCAATGCCCATATTGCCAGCCATACCGCTTTGGGCCGGGTCGGTTTGCCAACGGATATCAGCCCTGTTGTGGCTTTTCTGTGTACGGAAGAAGCTTATTGGGTTAATGCCCAGCGCATGAGGTTTCGGGTGGGCAGGCGATCTGGTATTGTCAATTAATACAACTCTGAGCTTGCTAAAGGCCTGGTAGAAATGCCAGGGGCATAAGGTAGCATAGTCTAAATAAATACGATAACATTCGCGTATGACAAACAAGGAAATCCATAGAATCAACAGCATTCATGAATTCCACAAATTGAGGGGGCTACCAAAACCGGAGCACCCCTTAATCAGCCTGGTAGATTATGGGAATATCCGGCATTCACCTCAAAATAATCGCTTAAGCTGGATACAGAATTTTTATACCATCGGCTTAAAAAGAGATGTTTGTGGCAAATTCAGGTATGGACAGCAGGAATATGATTTTGACGAAGGTCTAATGTCCTTTATTGCCCCGGGACAGGTTTATAGCATTGAATTGCTTCACAGCGAAGAAACCCGGCAACCTTCCGGTTGGTTGTTGCTTGTGCACCCCGATTTCTTATGGAACACAAGCCTGGCAAAAGCCATCAAACGATATGAATTTTTTGGATACGCGGTCAACGAATCCCTGTTCCTTTCAGAAAAGGAAGAAGCCGTCATCATTGGCATCATGCAGAATATTCAACACGAATACCATAGTAACATCGATAAATTTAGCCAGGGGATTATTATTTCGCAGATTGAAACGCTGCTTAATTATGCAGAAAGGTTTTACAGCCGCCAGTTTATCACCCGTAAAATAGCTAACCATAAAACGCTTGACCGCTTAGAGGAACTCCTCGCTGACTATTTTAACAACGACAACCTGGTTGAAAATGGTCTGCCAACAGTTCAGTATGTTTCGGACAAGCTGAACATGTCCCCAAATTATTTGAGCAACCTGCTTAAATCACTCACCGGGCAAAGCACGCAACAGCATATCCACAGCAAGCTGATTGAAAAAGCAAAAGAGAAATTATCAACCACCGAACTGTCGGTAAGCGAAATTGCCTACGAACTGGGTTTTGAACACCCGCAGTCGTTTAGCAAGTTTTTTAAGAACAAGACGATGCTTTCGCCTTTAGAGTTTAGACAATCATTTAATTGATGACAGAGCGACTTGAATGGGGATGGGATAGTCTTCAGCCAACCCGACCATAATCATGATTCCCAACATACTAAACGAGCGTAAACAGATAGTTTGATAACCGTTGTTTTAGCTACAATATGCGTTGATTTAAATACGTCCACAGCTTCCATTGTGGCCAACTTTGCAGTGTAATCATTCAATAACTAAAAATTAGAAAAATGGAAATAAAAAAAGTATGGTTTGTAACCGGAGCATCAAAAGGCTTAGGTTTAACGCTCGTAAAAAGCTTGTTGGCAGAAGGCCATAGCGTGGCAGCCACATCAAGAAATGAAGATGACCTGCGCAAAGTGGCCGGCGAACCCTCAAGCTACTTCCTGCCATTGCAGGTCGATTTGGCGAATGAAAAAAGTGTGTCAAACGCCATTGGCAAAACAATTGAAACCTTCGGTCACATCGACGTGCTCGTAAACAACGCAGGCTACGGGCAAGTGGGCACCCTGGAAGAACTGACCGACCGGGAAGCCCGTCAAAATTTTGACATCAACGTTTTTGGCACTTTGAATGTAATCAGGAGTGCGATGCCGCACTTGCGCAAACAACAATCAGGATTGATCTTTAACATTGCTTCCGTTGGGGCTTTTACGGGCGACTTTGCAGGCTGGGGAATCTACTGTGCCACAAAATTTGCGATGGCCGGGCTGACCGAATCCCTGGCAGCAGAAATAAAAGAATTCGGGCTCAAAGCAACGGTGGTATATCCCGGGTATTTCCGGACCAATTTCCTGGCAACGGGTTCCTTAAGCAAACCCCAAAACCCCATGAAGGAATATACGGCTGCACGGTCGGTACAGCAATGGCACGAAAACGAAATGAACGGCAACCAACAGGGAGACCCTGAAAAAGCCGTCCTGGCTTTGATTCAAATCGCTGAAATGGAAAACCCGCCATTACACCTGTTTTTAGGTTCAGATGCTTATCAAACGGCCGAATCGAAATTAGCTGCATTGAAAGATGAACTCGTTGCATTTGAAAGCGTTACTAAATCTACAGACTATTAAACCTGTTAAAACAATAGCAGCAAATGGAATGGGCGCTTTTAGTCAAAATCAAAAAGTTGGCTAAAAGAGCCGGTTTCGATGGATACCTTCTACAATTAAAAATATAACGGGATGAAACTATATACCATAAACAGTATCGCCGAATTTCATAAAATCTGTGGGCTGCCCAAGCCACAGCACCCCTTGGTAAGTTTGATCGACTACAGTTTAGTGAACTATCAAATCGATGAGCCTGAAATTAGCTGGGTACAAGATTTGTACTTTGTCGGTCTCAAACGAAACATCCAGGGGAAGTTTCACTATGGGCAAAATCAATATGATTTTGATGAAGGCCTGGTCTCTTTTGTAGGCCCCAGGCAAGTGGTACGTCTGCATATAACTAATCAGGAACCAAAACCAAGTGGGTATATTTTGGCGTTTCATCCTGATTTTCTTTGGAATACCCCCTTGGCCAGAAACATAAAAAAGTATGATTTTTTTGGCTATGCCGTTAATGAGGCCTTGTTCTTATCAGAAAAAGAGGAGACCATTATTATTGACTTGATGAAAAATATCCAACAGGAGTACCATACCAACATCGACGACTTTAGCCAAAGTATCATTATATCCCAGATCGAACTCCTGCTTAATTATTGTGAACGCTTTTACAAACGCCAATTCATTACCCGGAAAAAGGGCAGCCACAAAATTCTTGAAAGGCTGGAAGAAATTCTGGATGATTTTTTTAATGACGATAACCTTATGGATAAAGGCTTGCCTACCGCAAAATACATTTCAGGCCTGTTGAATGTTTCGCCCAACTATCTGGGCGGTCTGTTAAAATCAATAACGGGCCAAACCACGCAACAGCATATCCACAACAAGCTGATTGAAAAAGCCAAGGAGAAATT
>CAZXHP010000068.1:0-16910 GCA_964639655.1 uncultured Mariniphaga sp. | reverse complement strand
AAAGATTTTCAGCAACTTGCGATTATTCAAAAAATGGTACAGATGCTGAAAATGCCGGTTGAAATTGTTCCCTGCCCCATAATCAGAGAAAAAAGCGGGTTGGCTATGAGTTCACGCAATGAATTGTTGGCTGCAGAAGAACGGGAAAATGCAGCGCTCATTTATGAAACGCTTTCAAACGCCAAAAACCTTGCCGGAGCCAAATCCGTAAGAGAGCTTGAAACCCGGGTAATAGAAACCATCAACAAAAACCCGTTTTTAAACGTTGAATATTTTGAAATAGTTGATTTTGAAAACCTTCAGCCTGTAAAAAGCTGGAGCGACAAAGGACGAAAGATAGGTTGTATTGCCGTTTTTTGCGGTAAAGTTCGTTTAATCGACAATATTGTTTTTAACTGAAAGGCCATAGAATTATGTATATTGAAGTTTGTAAATCAAAAATTCATAAAGTAACGGTAACTGAAGCCAATCTGCAGTATGTGGGTAGTATTACCATCGATGAAGATTTGATGGATGCCGCCAACTTAATTGAAAACGAAAAGGTGCAGGTGGTGAATATCAACAACGGCGAGCGGCTTGAAACCTATGTAATTAAAGGTGAGCGCGGCTCAGGAACAATCTGTTTAAACGGCCCGGCTGCACGAAAAGCCGCTGTGGGCGACGTGGTAATTATCATCTCCTACGCCTCCATGGATTTTGAAGCGGCCAAAACTTTTAAACCCTCCATTATTTTTCCCGATACCGAAACCAACCGGATGGTCTAAACTTACACAAACTTTTCCCGTTTTTGCAGGTTGTAAAGTCCGTAGAGGATAAAAACAATCATTCCGACCGCCAGAAATATTCTGTTTTTTACAATCAACCCCTGCCAGATAATTTCGCTGAAGTTGTTGGGAATTTTAAACGGATTGAGAAAAACATTCCATTGGGTACGCTCCACAGCATCCTGTAAAATTATAAGTGCCACACCAATCAACACCATTAAAACGGCTGTTCCGTTTCCGTTTTTAATAACGGTTGAAAACATAAAGGCCATGGAACCCATAAAAACAATGGGGTACATAAGCTGATACGCCATTTCGAGCACGTTAATCTTGTATAGCAATACCGAAGCAACAGCTGAAAATAGAACGGTAATCAGAAAGATGAGCACATAAATCATCAGCAGCCTTACCAGCCACACCTTATACCGGTAGTTGGGTATTCCAAACAGGATTTCCAGCATTCGCGAGTCGTCGTCGTTTTGAATGCCAAACACCGACGGGTAAAAAATGAGCAGAACTCCGGGGAAAATAAGCAGGCTGTAAACCGTTCCGTCGGTTAATGCTCCTCCGTTCCAGACCGTTTGAATGGCAAAAAAAAGGAAAAATGCAAAAGCTGCCAGTAAAAACCATATAAACCGGCCGGCAAATATGATTTTCAGGTTGTACCGAATCATTTTCACCGTATTTTTAAAACTGTTTTTTATATCGAATTTTTGTTCCATTTTTCACACGTTTTTAGCAAAATCTTTCAGCAGGCACAGGTAAGCGTCTTCCAGGTGGGGTGATGCAGGTATGGCATTTTCCGAAGGTTTTTCTTTTGAAAGCACTCTGATTTTAATGTTCTCGCCCTCGCGCATGTGGTGAACAATAAGCTGTTTGTTGGCAAAATTGTCGAATTCTTTGGCCGGTAAGGTCATTTGCCAGACAAAACCTTCGCCCATTTTTACCATGGCATTTGGCGTTCCGAAATATTTCAAATCGCCCCGGTTAATCACTGCTACCTGGTTGCACGAACTGGAAATATCTTCAATAATATGGGTAGAGAAAATAACAATCCGTTCGCGGCTCAATTCCACCAGCAGGTTTCTGAAGCGAATCCGTTCGCGCGGGTCGAGACCGGCAGTTGGTTCGTCCACCACCAGAATACGCGGCAGATTGAGCAGAATTTGTGCAATGCCAATCCGCTGTTTCATTCCACCCGAAAAGGAACCGATTTTGTCGTCTTTCCTTTCAAACATGTGTACACTTTTCAATACGTATTCCAATCGTTCATTTCGTGTTTTTACGTCTTTAATTCCCTTCAGAATGGCCTGGTAATCGAGAAACTCCCATGCCGACATATTTTCGTAGGTGCCGAAAGCCTGAGGAAGGTAACCAATCAGACCCTGCAACTCCTCGCGGTGTTTTTGGGTATCGAGTCCGTTGATCCATATTTTTCCGTAACTCTGTTCCAGAATTCCGCAAATAATGCGCATCATGGTCGATTTTCCGGCGCCGTTGGGGCCTAAAAGTCCAAACATTCCGGTTTTAATTTCCAGCGAAACACCATTCAGGGCGCGGAACGGAACTTTACGTTTTCCGATAACCGGAATCTGGCGTACCAAGGTAAAATACCAGCGCCGAAGGGCGCTAAATCGCCCCTCGATACGGGCAATATTCAGGTTTTTCCGGTGTACGTATTCTCCCGAACTGTAAATAACCAGCAACAATGTCCAGATGATACCCACAAATATTACCATGCCCGGGTTGCCCCAGCTTCTAAAAAACAAAAACAGAAACAACGCCGGAACTCCCCAGTAAACCACATTTTTTACAATCCGGTTAATTTTCAGATACACTTGATTTTTCGTTTTTTCAAATCTGTTGACCATTACCTGTTTAAAAGGCACGTAAAGCAGGAACAGGAAGAAATAGACAAAATGCGACATAATCCACATCCAGACATTGCTGTTTAAATAGAAAAATGTGAAATAAACCAGAAACCCAAACAGCGGAATTTGCCAAATCAGGTCGTAAAAGTCGTGTAACGATTTGTAATCTTTCAGCAATCCGGCACGTTCCCTTATTTTGATGCCTGCTTTCCACTCGCGGATAAAACGGTTGTCGCGGTCATAAATTTTTACCAGTTTCCGGACCACAATCCGAATTTGTTCTTTCTCGTTTACCACACTGGAGCTGGCTTTCCGCAAACTGGTCAATACAAAAGCTGTAACTCCGGGAATTAGGATAACAATCATCATAAATCCGAGCAGTTTCCACACAAAGGTGTCCACTTCAAAGTAAATGTAGAATGTGGCAACCACAAAAAGAACAATTTGCAACAGTTTCAAACTCCAGTGGAGCGATTTGAGCCAGTTCACCGCATTTTCCATTCCGAAATAGAGCGTGGGAACAAAAACCAGTGTAAGAATTGTACTTACCGCAAGGCCTCCGATTACGGTAATGGCAAACGGTGCGCCAATTGCGCCCACATATTCCGACTGCCCCATGGCCAGCGGCAACATGGCAACAATGGTGGTGATTGCGGTAATCAAAATCGGACGTACGCGCGATAATCCTGCCGTCATCAATGCACGCGATTTGCGGAATCCGCGTTTGCGCAAAATGTTGGTGTAATCGATGAGAATGATCCCGTTGTTTACCACTACCCCAAGCAAAATGAGAAAACCGGTTAAGGTGTTGGCGTTGAACAGGCTGTTCCCGGTAAAAATGAGGGCAATAAAAGAGCCGATGGCCGCCAGCGGAACCGAAAACATTAAAACAATGGGCGTGGTCAACGATTCGAAAACCGAAGCCAGAATCATTAAAATAAGCAGAAATGCAGCGCCAATCAGAAAGTAAAATTCAGAAAACTGGTCTTCTTCGTGAATAATTTCAATAGCCACGCCGGCCGGCATTTTATAGTTGCTCACAACCTGGTCCAGTTCAAGCCGGTAAGCTTCCAGCAAATCTTTCGATTGTTCGGCCTCCTGGGCAAACCGGTAAAACAGTTCGATTTGTTTTTCCTGGTTTACCCTGGTAATGCTTGCCATTCCGTCGGCATACACGAGGTCGGCAATATCCTGAAGGTCGTAAGTGGCGCCCTGGTTGTTGCTTACCTTCATCCGCCTCAGGTCGTCAATATTTTTTTCCCTTGCCTCTTCTTCTTCGGTAAGTTTTTCTTTTATAATGATTTCATATTCCTCGGTACCTTGTTTGAAATTGACACCGGAAGTAAATTCACGGGTAAACGAACTCAGTTCGGCAGCGATGTTGTTCATGTTGAGGCCGAACTCAGTTAACAACAACTGGTTGAAATACAGATGCAACTCGGGGCGGTTGCTTGCTACGCTGATGTTTACACTGCGAATCGATTCCAGATTTTCGATAAAATATTGTAAATCTTCGGCCACTCCGCGCATCACATCAAAATCTTCGCCTTTTATAACGATACGCTCGCGGTTGGTGCCAATTCCCAGAAAACGGCTAAAGTTCTCCATTCCGGCGCCACCGCCGCCTCCCCCGCGAAATCTTGCACTCGAGGCTGGTGCAGTCAGACTTATTTCAGCCTGTGAAATATTGTTCACCAGACCTTCCACTTCCGATTTTATTTCGGCAATGGTCCGGTCGTTTATTTTTTTATAATCTTCCTGTAAAACTACAGTTATTATAGCATCTTCTTCCTGAATGTTGGCAATCACATCCTTTCTTTCTTCAATCTCTTCCAGGCGGTTTTCCACTTCGGCAGCCACCAGGTCGGTGGCTTCGAGCGTAGAACCGGTCGGCATGGTGATGTAAACGGAAAAACGTGTTTCTTCTACCTCTTCAAGTGTATTTACGCTGATAGCCAGTACAATAAATATTGTAACAAAAAACAGTACAATTGCTCCCACCACAGTTGCTGCCGGAGCTCTCATGCTGGATTTGAGCAGCAGGATATAAATTTGAATGATGCGATTGTTGGTAGTTACTTTTTCGTAAAAAATATTATGCGACGATTCCCTTTTCAGCAAAAAATGGGCAGCCATGGGGATAAGCAACAGCGCCACAAACAGCGAAACGGTGAGGGTGGAAATTATGGAAACGCCTACATGGTTTCCCAGCAGTTTAATCATGTATTCGGAAGAAAAAAGGAAGGGGAGAAAAACCGTAACTGTTGTTAATGTGGCTGCCACAATGGAACGCCAGACTTCGGTTGTTCCCTGCACCACTGCTTTGTCGGGGTCGAATCTTTTTCCTGAAAGCCGGTAAATATTTTCGAGCACCACCACACTGTTGTCGAGCAACATCCCGATGGCCAGTACCAGTCCAACCAGCGTTAAACTGTTAATGGAAACATTAAATGCATAAAACAGGTTGAATGCCGTAAAAACCGAAACCGGAATTGCCAGTGCGATGATGGAAACAATACGCAGGTTTTTCAGAAAAATCCACAGCACGAAAATGGCCAGCAATCCGCCAACCAGCGCCAGGTTCATAATCTGGTCGATATTTTTTTCCATGGTTTCGGCCAGGTTGGTCTGAACCACTAATTCCAGATCTTTTGATGCCAGTTTTTCATTCAGCACGGCAAGGCGGTCCTGTACTTTCCCCGAAAGGTCGATGAGGTTGGCCTGCGAATCGCTCACCAGCATAATGGACACGGCATCGAGGCCGTTAACGCGGCTGATGCTTTCTTCTTCTTTCACCCCAAAAAATACGTCGGCTACGTTTTTCAGGTAAATGGGACCTTCAGCTACAATAATGTTTTCAATGTCGGTAACCTGATTGTATTCGGCGGTTACATGCACAAAATACTGTTTCTGGCTTTCGTGTAAATAGCCTGCAAACGTGCGGTTTGCCGAGTTTGAAGTAATGGCATTTCTGATTTGTGCCGGTGTAATATTGTAAGCTTCGCAGGCAGCCTTGTCGTATGTAATTTCGATGGACCGTTCTTTCCCGCCATAAACGGTAACCGAAGCAATTCCGTCGATGTTTTCCAGTTCTGCGGCAATTTCCTGGTTCACAATATTTCTGAGCCGGTCGGTACCACCGCTGCCTCTTACCTGAATCTCCATAAACTGGTTGGACATTTGCTGCACATCGACCCGGTTTACCGAAACAACAAAGTTTTCGTCGAGGTTGCCGGCGGCTTGTTCAATCTTTTCCTGAAGTTTCAGAAACGTATATTTAAAATTGACATTTTGATTAAAATTAACCTGGATGGATGCCGAACGGTTATTCATGAAGGTTTCAATGCTTTCGATACCTTCCATGGTCCCGATGGCTCCCTCGATAGGGATTACCGCCTGGTTTTCCATGTAAGTCGGGTCAACTTCTATGCGCGAGTTGACCTGAACATAAAGCATGGGAAGTTCGGCATTGGGCATAAGCTCAACCGGCAGCTGTTTATAGGAAACATACCCCAACAGGGTAAGTCCTGTAAACAGCATACTGATGAGTATTTTTCTGTTGATTATAAAATTCATTCTATTTTTTTGCAAACAAGGTTTTTATCCTGTCTAAAATATCGTAAACACAAGGAATAACTACCAAAGTTAAAAGCGTGGAAGTTACCAGTCCGCCAATAACCGCCAGTGCCATAGGCGAACGCAGCGAAGCACTTTCGCCAAAACCAAACGTTAATGGCAGCAGGGCAAGCACGGTGGTTAAACTGGTCATAATAATTGGCCTTATACGTTGTTGTCCTGCTTGTAAAATGGCTTCCCTTCTGGTATTTCCTTCGCGAATAAGCTGGTTGATGCGGTCAACCAAAATAATGGAGTTGTTAACCGCAATACCTGCCAGCATAATAATTCCGATAAGCGCCATAATATTGAGGGTTTTTCCCAGTGCAAAAAAGATGACAATACTGCCCACCACGGCCAGCGGAATGGTAAGCAGAATGGTAAATGGGTGAATGAGCGATTCGAACTGAGAAGCCATTACCATATAAACCAGTACTACCGAAAGTATTAAGGCAAATCCCAGGCTGCTCATCGATTCCTGTCTTTTTTCTTCTTCGCCGGTTACCAGAATGCGGTAGTTTTGCGGCAACTCAATTGAGGCCGTTTCCTGCCTGATATTATTGGCAACATGCTCCAATGCAAAGCCTTTATTCATTTGCGCAGTAACCCTTCCGGTGCGGTTTTGGTTTTTCCGCAGAATTTCTTTGGGCGAAACGCCGAATGTGATATCTGCAATTTCGCTGAGCCTGAATACCTGATCTCCGGAATTGATGGTGAGGTTGTATATATCATTCAATCCTTTTTCGGGAACTTTAATGGTGATATCGCGCATTTCGCCCGATTTTTCCATTTGCCCGGCGTTTTTGCCCTCCAACTGATCCTGGATTTGCGAAATAACCGTGTTGATATTGAGATTATACATTCCAGCCCTGATACGGTCCACATGCACCTCAACCTCCGGCGCACCTTCTTCCAAAGAAGTTTGAATGTTAAACAATCCTTCCACGGTCATCATCCGTTCTTTCACCTGGTTCAGAACCGTTTCTATTTCTTCGAGTTCTTCACCCCTTACTTCCACAACAACCGGAGCTTCTTCGGTTCCAAGAATGGATTTTAACGCACTTTGTTCTTCGGCATAACTGATTTCAAGGCCGGAAATATTTGCAGTGAGGTTATCCATGGTTTCGATAACCTGGCCGGTTGTTAATACAGCATCTTCTTTTAAAATGACTTTTATCTGTGCTGTATTTTCGCCCTGAAAAACGGATGTGGCATCGCCTAAAATACTGGTTGAAGGTCCTGAGTGCGAATAGATTTTATCGAGATTGTCGCCGAGATACTCTGTAAGAATTGTTTCAATATTCCCGACGGTTGACGCGGTGCGTTCCAGTTTTGTACCTTCCTGCATTTTTACGTTCATGGTAAATTCGCGGGTTTCGGTTTTGGGCATAAATTCTGTGCCAATAAGCGGAACCAGTAAAAACGAACCAACTACAACCAGGGTAGTTACGATAACCACAATCCATTTTATTTTTAGAATTTTATCGAGAAACCGACTATATCCGCCCATTTTTACCGAGTGTTTTTTCACCGGCGCTTTTTTATTTTTATAAAACCGGTGATACAGCACGGGAATTACAAATATGGCCACAAACAGCGAAGAAACCAGCGAAAATGCAACGGTCCAGGCCTGGTCTTTAAACAATTCGCCCGATGCTCCGTGCAAATAAACAATAGGAAGGAAAACGACTATAGTTGTGAGTGTCGAGGCAGTAATGGCGCCGCCCACTTCGGCAGTTCCGGTAACTGCGGCATCTTTTACACTCATCCCGTTTTCATGGTTTCTGAAAATATTTTCGAGTACCACAATGGCATTGTCCACCAGCATACCTGCGCCAAGCGCCAGACCTCCCAGTGTCATAATGTTGATGGTGAGGTTGTTAAAGTACATGAGGTTGAAGGTGGCAATGATGGAAATGGGAATGGCAATGCTCACAATAAGCGTGGTTCCTAAACGGCGCAGGAACAGGAAAAGTATAAACACGGCAAGCAGAATTCCGAGTAAGGCTGTGTTCTGAACCTCGCCAATAGCGCTGCTGATAAAACGGCCCTGGTTGGTTACCTGTTGCAAGGTATAACCGGGCAACGCCCGTTGAATATTGGTGAGGGCATCGTTAACCTGGTCCACCGCTTTTACGGTGTTAAATTTGGTTTCTTTGTAAATGGCAAGTCCAACGCACCGTTCGCCGTTAAAGTGTACAATATTTGCGGGTTTTTTGTTGGCTAACGAAACGGTGGCTACATCACGCAGAAATACCGGCGCCATTTCAATACGCCGGCTGCCTTCCGTTTCCGCCCTCACGGCTTTGTAACCCACAATCAGGTTTTCGAAATCCTCCACATCGTCGAGCAGCCGCACTCCTTTTACAATGTACTGCATTCCCATTTCACTGATTCGGCCACCTGAAACATTTCGGTTAAAATTCTGGATGCGTGTGCTTACCTCATCCAAAGTAAGTCCCTGAGCTTCGAGCCGGTAATGGTCGGTATTGATAACCACTTCGCTTTCTTCCTGACCGGAAAGTTCCACTTCGGCCACGCCTTCCAAACGCACCAGTTCGTTGCGGATATAATTTTCGGCAACTTTCCGGATTTCGTTCATGTCGGTAATTTCGTTGTGTTTCACTGCAATCAGCATTACCGGCGCGGTGTTGGGATCGTGCTGGGTTATGCGTAAATCGTCGATATCGGCGTTTTGTGTCAACGAGTTCAGTGCTTTCTGCAGATCGAGGAAAGCCTCGTCCATATCTTTATTCCAGGCATATTCTACGGTAATTTGCGCAGTCCCGACCCGGGTTATGGACGAAACCTGAATGACATCGGACTGACGGATGGCCAGCGCTTCAATATTTTCCACAAACTGTTTTTCCATTTCCTCCGGAGGTCGCTCGCCCGAACTTATTTCCACAAAAATGCGGGGCGAGTTCAAATCGGGGAAAAGGTCAACCCCCAGCTTGTCGAACGAAATGTAGCCCAGGAGGATAACTCCCAGGACAATCATCAGGATGGTTACCGGGTAATTGACAGAAAATTGGGTTAATTTCTTCATTTTAAATAATTTCTAATGATTTTCCGGCATAATTCCTAACGGATAATTCGAACTTTTGAATTATCGCGGAGTGTTTCAAAGCCTTTGATAATCAATCTGTCATTCACCGAAAGTCCTTCAGTTACCTCAACAAAGTCTTGATTTTCAAGACCTGTTGTAATTCTGCGGTCATCGGCGGCGCTGTTTCTGCCCACAATAAATACATATTTGCCCCGGCCTCCGGTTAGAATTACGTCTTTTGGAATAACGATGGTGCTGTCTTTTCGTGCTGTGATTATATCGGCTTTCACGAACATTCCAGGGCGTAATTTCAAATCGGGGTTTGCTACTTCAATTTTCCCCGAAAAAGTTCTTGTTTCGGTGCTGATTGCCGGCGAAAGCTCTGTTACTTTTGCCCTGAGCGTGTCTTCCGGAAGGGTATAGTTGGTTACCAAAACTTCCTGCCCCAGCTTCAGCTCTTCTATGTTTTTTTCAGGAAGATTAATGTTCATGTACATTTGGTTGTAACTCATAAGAGTAACCATAGGCGAGCCCGACTGCACCCGTACTCCGTTGGTGTAATACGGAAGTTCGACAATTACCCCGGTAAAAGGAGCTTTAACGGTCATTTTAACCATTTGAATTTCGGCATTTTCGTAGTTGTACTGCGCGTTGGTCTTGGAAACCTCTGAGTTGCGCAGTTCACGCAGGGTAACTCCCCCCTTTTCATACAGCGATTTTTGTTTTTCGTATTCCTGTTCCGAAATTTCAAGGTTCAGTTTAACGGCGTCCATGGCGAGGTTGTTCACATATTCTTCGTTTTCGAACTTAACGATGGTTTGCCCTTTGGACACACGATCGCCCAGTTTATAAGGCCTGCCGGTTGCCGGATTGGTTTGTAAATAGTAGTCGCCGGCCATTTCCGAATTTAAAGTCACTTCGGCTGTGGCATTCACTGTGCCTGTGGTACTTATAAACTGTTCGATACTTTGAAGCCTGATATCTTCAACGGAAACCGGTACAGCCAGTTCGGTGCTTCCTGACTGGGTTTGCTGGTTACAGGCGGCTAATGCAGCCAGAATAATTAACGCGAAGAATTTAATATTTTTCATTTCAATCTGTTTTTTGCTGAATTAATTGTTTTGATTTAAGTATAGGTCGGCCGGAATGATCGGTTCGTTGTTCTCGAAGTTGAAAAGGCTCTGTATTTTCAGGTTAAGCAACTCAATTTTGTAATTAATAAGCGCCTGAGCATAAGCTATTTTTCGCTCCGACAACTGCGTTTGGTACAGGTTGAGGTCCATACCTGTGAGATCGCCGTTTTCATACCTTTCCAGGTTAATTTCGTAAGTGAGTTCGGCATTGGTCTGGCTTTGTTCGGCAATGGCAATCTGGTTAAGCTGGTTTTGAATGTTGCGGTAGGCTTGCCTGATGCCAATAATAATTTGATTTTGTTCGTCGGTATAATTAAGTTTTTGTGCTTCGATGGCAGCTTCCTGGGCGGCAATTCGTGCTTTTTTTTCGCCCCAGTCAAACAGCGGGATGTTAAAACTAACGCCCACCGACGGACTATTGGTCGGCGCATCGAAAATTTGATTGAGGTTTCGGTTATCGCCCGAAATGCCGAGACGCAGGTTAACATCGCCCCTGAATTCATTTAACGATTTGGTGCGGATGAGATCGAACTGGCTCGATTCGATATCGATTTCCCTTTGGCGAAGTTCCATACGCGAAGCCAGGCCGGTTTCAATGGCTTTTTCCAAATCGACCGGAACCGGGTTGGCCGATACATCGGCAAGAATGGAGAAGTCTTTGTACAGATCCATTCCCAAATAAAGTTTGAGTTGGTCTTTTGCATTTTCAAAAGCCACTTCCCTGTCCTGAAGCGACGACTTTGAAGTCGCCAGGTTGAGTTCGGCCTGGTACAATTCTTCCATTGCAGCCAGTCCGGCATCCACTTTGTTTTTTATGATTTCGTAGCTTTTTTGCGTGTTGTTTAATTCTTCTCTGGCAATATTCAGATTCATCTGGGTCATATACACATTGTAAAAAAACTGGGTTACGTTTCTTTCCATGTTCAGGCGTTGCATCACGTAGGCAAGGTTGGCATTTTCAAAATTGAGTTCGAGTTCTTTCAACTCCAGTTTTTGCCGGTTGTAGGTAAACAGGGGCTGGTTGAAGTTGAGGTACAGGTTGTTGAAAAAGACCTGGCTTTCAATATCGCTGGCATCGGAGTAACTGCTTTGCCAGCCAAACTGGTTGGTAAGTGACAGGGTACCATCGGTAATTAAAATAGGTTGTTCAACCCTGAAAAGTGCGTTGGTTTCAAAGTTTTCGTTGGTGTACCACTGCGAAACCCTGTTGTCGAACCTACGGTTCCGGCTGAAATTAACCGGAGAAACGTCGAGCGAAAAACGCGACTTAAGTGCGGCCCGCTGTGCTTCCAGGTTTTTCTGGAACCGCTCGAGGTTTAACAACGATTGTTGCAGGTCGGGGCTGCTGGTTTCTGCAATCTGAAATGCTTTTTCGAGTGTAAGTACTTCCTGGGCTTTTACTCCCGAAATGAGCAAAAGAGTCAGCGAAAGTAAAAAAACTGTTTTTCGCATTGGGTTTAATTTTTTTAACGACTTCATATTTCTTTTTTTTCAATAGTTCTTATAATTTCACCAGTCTTACCGCATCGGCAAAAACAACGCGCGACTCTGATTTATTGGTCAATTCAATCAGTGCCGTGTCGGGCGAAAAGTAATAGGAACCGAGGTGGTTCCAGCCTTCTTCGGCATTTTGAATGCCCAGCGACTGCTCTTCAATTCCATCGTCACTGTGAATAAAAAACTGATATTCGCCATGATCTTCGTTTCCGCCACGGCCAATTCTGCGGGGTTTGAATACATGGTAATGTACATCGTAATAACCTGATTCTTCCACCGGCACGTGCCATTTTGCTTTCATGGAGCCATCGCCGGTTTTTATATAGTGGGCAGATCGCACATATTCGCCAAAAAAGTCGGAATTGGTTGTTGCCGACCAGTTGGACGGAGGTCGCCAGTAATTCAAACCTGTATATTTTTGAATGCCTTCGGTATCTTTTGCCAGCCATTTTTCCAGAAGACTGATTTCTTCCGTTACGGTAATCTCAAATTCAGGATCTTCATTGTCAACAATAATTTCACCGGGAAGTTGTTTCCTAACCGGAATTTCTGAAACGGTTTCTCCTTCCAGCGGAACAGCCCGTGGATCTTCGGGAATGTCGCGAAATCCTTCCATAATAACCTGGGGAATGTTTTGTGAAGTCATGGTGTTTATCATTACCATTCGCGGATCAACATCGAACATGTAATTTACATCTTTCGTCTGATGTGGTTCCAGGTAAACCAGTTTATGAATCATGTCGTTTGTGCCTGGTCCTCTCCCAAAACCTCTGCCGGGGCCGCCCCCGCCGCCCATTCTGAAAGAAAGTTTGACAATGCCTTCCGTGTCGGAAAAGTTGGTGATTTTAAGCGATACCTTTGTTTGCATACGGTTGGCGGTTTTTACTTTTACAGCTTCGACAGGGGAAAATAGAAATCCGGGAAGCGTTTTTGTTTTAAACCAGTCGTCCATCATTGGGATAAGCTGCACGTCAAATTTTTCGTTAATGATTTGATCGAACTGCCCAAAGTCGATATTTTGAAAACGGTATTCCCTTAGTACCTCTCGCAGAAAATCTTCAAATTCTTCCTGTCCGGCTTTCCATTGTACCATTGAAAAAAGTACTTCGCCTTTCAGTTTAATAACATTGTCAATTATCTTTTTCTGCTCCGGGTCGGCCAGAATTTCTTCGAATGTACTGTCCTGCAGGGCAATATTAGCCAGTTCGTCGTCGCTCATTCCCTGCATGTTGCGCATCCAGCCCGAACGCATATCGGCAGACTGGCTTTTTAAATAGGCTTCGAAAATGCGGTTGGTAATGGGCCACTGGTCAGAAATAATATTGTTTTGAAAATTATAGAGCATGGCAAAAATAAAGTACGGATTGGGAATCTCCTGAACTGAAAAATTACTTCCACTTCTTTGAAAATCGGCTGATTGCTCTCGCGTAAAAATTCCCGTAAATTCAGAAAGAACCCTGATTTCCTTGTCTTTTTCAGTCATATTGGCGTTACCGCGCCTGCCCCAGCGTTCCATTCTTTTTTTGGAACCTTCAAAATCGGCTTCACGCAACAGGTAACCTTTTTCAGGAATAAGTACTTGTTCGGGCTGAATCAATTCCTGCCTGCCCGACCAAATGCGTTCGTAGTTTTTAAACTGGGCCGGTACTTCAACCAAAAAGAAACGGTCGAAAGCATACTCCAGGTTGTAAGTTCGTTTAAAATCGCCCATTCGCTCGGCAATAAGCATCTCCAATGTATCTTTTGTTTCCGGGAAAGATTCTGTAAAATAATCGTGCCCTTTAATGTGCCAGACACCGTATTCCAGGCTGTCGGTCTGAATCGTTTTCTTTTCGTATTGGCCAATGGCAAGCGAAATTTGAGTTAACGGGACATTATTTTCAAAAGTGAAATGCCCGTCAGCAAGTTGAACCGTTTTGCCCTGTGAAACGGGTTGAAGCCCCGGGTTGGTTTTTACTTCCAGGCTAAAATCCACAAATTCAGGATGATTCCAGCTGACATCTTCGGTGCTGTAGGTTACACCGGTTTTCGGATACCAATTGACTTCCGGGGTTAAAAGCACATAATTTGGTGTTAAAAAAGCATACCTTTTATCTACATTCAATACAAATTTTCCATACTTTTCCGTTCTTTCTTCTTCCGGAATATCGAGGTAGCAAAGGGTTTCGGTCACTCCACCTGCATAAATTATTTCAATTTCGGCCTCATCGCCGGGCTCTATGGAAGTATTTTCCGCTATTAGAAGGTGGTTCACCCGCTCAAACGGAGTTTCTTGTTCGTTCACTTTAAAATATTGTACTGTCATACCACTGTTCAGGCTGAAAATAAGCTTTTTAACAGGTTCCGATTTTTGGTTCTGTACCTTAATTTTCGATGTAGCCTCAATGGAGTTTCCATTGTGCGTTAATGAAACGGCGTGGGAAAGGGTTGCCGGCAGCAGTTCCTTTACATAGGTATTATTTAGTGCAATGGCTTCATTCCTCATCGTTTCATTGGTTTTAAACTGATTCAGGTGCTGCCATGCAAAATACCCGCCTGCAGTAAAAAACAGAATGGCAAAAACCAGCGAAAACCAGGTCATGGTTTCGGATTGCGGCAAACGTTTCAGCAGGAAAATGGTCAGGAATATAAAACTGATGCCCAGGGAAAAATAGATTCCACGGTGAATCAGCACTTTGTCCATATTTCCCATTCCGGCAATATCAGAAATAAGCATGGGGATGTTAAAGGCCATGTAGTCGAAAATATAATAGAACCTGTCCTGCAGCAAAAACAGGGTGATTCCGATATAGCCCAGAATAAGCACAAAGGTAATCGCCTGGTTGCGAATCACACTCATAAGTAAAAATGAGAGTCCCATTATAAAAACCAGCGTGGGTACACTTATCAGCACCAGGTAAATTCCGTAGGATTCCCAGTTGACGGATGTTTGCTGCGAAAGCATGTTAAAAATGAGGGCCATTACCACAACGGCAATATTCAGCACTAAAAACACCTGAAGGTTTCCCCAGGTTTTGCCAATGACGTATTCGCCGTTGGTCATCGAACGCATGTAAATCACCTCGGTGGTATCGAGTTTTTTATCGCGTTTTAAAAAATCGGATGCCAGAAAAACAGCGATAATAGCTTGTGCGACATTCAAAATCAGCAGGTTGAAATAGGGAATCGCTGCCGGAATACTTCGTATGGCCCAGCCCTGGTCTCCGCCGCCTTCGATGATCATGCCGAAGTTTAACGCAAACAGAATTAATAATGAGAGCACGCTAAAAATGCGGAAAAACCAACTTCTGAGCAGTGTTTTACGCTCATATTTGGCAATGGAAAATATGTTGTGCAATGAAATCATTTTTTCAGCTTTAAAGTTTTAAGAATTGGTCCACTGGTTCAGGTTGTTTTCCATATAATGCACATAGGCGTGTTCGAGATTGGGCTCAATTTGTCTGCCGTAATAGCCGTTTATTTCGGGCGCGACAACCTGTACGTCCCAGCCGCCCTCGGTGGGAATGGTTGAGATCACCGGATATTTTTCGTTTATCTCCATGTATTCAGTTTCGGTAGCCTCAATGAGCCACACATTTCCTTCCGCTTTTTTTATTAATTCCTCGGGTGAGCCGGTAAAAGCAAGTTCACCTTTGCTGAGCAGGGCCATGTTGTGGCAGGTACTGGAAATATCTCCGACAATGTGTGTTGACAAAATAATAATTACGTCGCGGGTACTTAAATTGGAGAGCAGGTTGCGAAACCGGATGCGCTCTTCGGGATCGAGGCCGGTTGTAGGTTCATCCACAATAATTATTTTGGGGTTGTTGATTAATGCCTGAGCGATTCCCAACCTGCGTTTCATCCCCCCCGAAAGTTTATTGGCATTGCGGTCACGGGCCTCGTAAAGGCCCACTTCTTCCAGCATCTGATCGACTGCGGTTTTGCGGGCAGCACTATTCTTCATACCGGCCAGCCGGGCGGCATAATCTAAAAATTCATAAGTTTTTAATTTTGAAAAAAAGCTGAAATCCTGAGGAAGATAGCCGAGCATGGCCCTGATTTCGCGGCGGTTTTTTGCCAGATCCAAATCGTTCACCAAAACCCTGCCACCCGACGGCTTCATTAAAGTTACCAGAATCCGCATCAGTGTGGATTTCCCCGCGCCGTTCGGTCCCAGCAGTCCAAACATACCGTTGGGAATTTCGAGGTTTAAATTTTTTAAAGCGTAATTCCCGTTGCGGTAAATCTTATTCAGATTTTCAATTTTTATTTGCACTTTTTTTTCTAATTGATTAAACACTGGTTTGGACTTGGGTTACTTTAAATAGTTTAAATACCTTTTCCAATTAATTTTCACCGCTGCGAAAGCATGTAAACTTTTACTATAAGTATGTTTCAGCGGAGATAATTACGCTGTTGGGAAAAAGTAAAAACAGGGCCGGCAACTGAAAATGCCGGCTCTTTTTTTAATGACCATTTAGCGACTTTTTTCTGCCGTAAGTTTCATCTTACCTTCCGGAGAATCGACAAACCCTGTCATTTTTCCTTCTTCTACTGTTGCTGTCACCCCAATGTACTGATAATCGATGTACAGGCCGAATTTTACTGTGTCGCCTTTGTAGCTCACGTCTTTCAAGCTAATTTTATAGCCATCGTTAAACTTTACTTCGCCTGCCAGTTCATTTTCCTTTTCAGAAAAATTCAAAACACCTTTTTCGTAACCATACGGGGCACTTGGAACCTCATACTTCCATTTCCCAACTACATCTTTGTTGCCGGTTGATACCATGGCGCTTAACGTTACTGCAACCAAAGCAGCAACCAAAGTAAGAATCAAAAACTTTTTCATTTTTTTACGGATTTAAAATTTAACATGAACAAATTTTACACGGATAAACCGGATTGCAAAAATTTAGGGTTAAAATGGCCTATTCGGGGATAAATATGCCGGTTCATGAAATATAATCGGAAAACAGGGAAAAATATTTAGAGGAAACAG
>CAZXHP010000067.1:0-17061 GCA_964639655.1 uncultured Mariniphaga sp. | reverse complement strand
AAAATAGTTATATAAAAAACTTCAGCACAAACAGAGCAGCCAAAACATACATCACCACTGAAATGTCTTTCACTTTTCCGGTAAAAAGTTTCAGCAATACATACGACAACATACCGAAAACAATCCCTTCGGCAATGCTGTAGGTTAGCGGCATGATAATGATGGTGATGAATGCCGGAATGGCTTCGGTAAAATCATCGAAATTAATTTTCAGGATGGGCGACATCATAAAGAAGCCAACCAAAACCAATGCGGCTGTGGTTGCAGCGGCCGGAACCATGGTAAACAGCGGGGCAAAAAACAGCGCTACCAGAAACAGTCCTGCGGTGGTAAGTGCTGTAAGCCCGGTTTTTCCACCTTCGGCCACACCCGAGGCGCTTTCAACATAAGTAGTAACTGTACTGGTTCCCAGCATGGCGCCAACAGTGGTTCCGATTGAATCGGCAAACAGTGCCTGTTTTGCACGTGGCACTTTCCCGTCTTTGGTTAGCATACCGGCTTTGTCTGAAACACCCACCAGCGTTCCAACGGTATCGAACATATCCACAAACAGGAAGGTGAACAATACAATCAGCATATCGAGGGTGAAGATTTCTGAAAATTCGAATTTGAAAAAGATTGGAGAAACAGATGGCGGCGCGCCTACCAGATGGCCCTCCGGAACGTGGGTAACACCCAGCGGTATTCCGGCAACCGTTGCAGTAAATATACCAATAAGCAGTGCGCCTTTTACTTTCAGTGCCAGCAAAACGGCGGTGACAACAATTCCGCCCAGCGCCAGCAATACCGCCGGAGAACCCATATTGCCCAAACTAACCAGTGTGGCGTCGTTATTTACAATTACGCCTGCATTTTGCAAACCAATAAATGCAATAAACAGCCCGATACCAGCCGAAACGGCATGTTTTACCGAAAGTGGAATGGCATTTACAATCAGTTCGCGAATATTAAATGCTGTAAGAATAAGGAACAGGATTCCTTCAAGAAAAACGGCAGTTAACGCAAATTGCCATGAATGCCCCATTCCCAACACAACGGTAAACGCAAAAAAGGCGTTCAACCCCATGCCGGGAGCAAGCGCAAACGGCAGTTTGGCCACCAGCGCCATTACCAGAGTAGCCACCATTGCAGAAATAGCCGTAGCCGAAAACAGGGCATTTTTATCCATACCAGTGGCACTCAAAATATCAGGGTTCACTGCCAGGATGTAGGCCATCGTCATAAACGTGGTTATCCCGGCCAGGATTTCGGTTTTCACCGAGGTTTTGTTTTCCTTTAGTTTGAAAAATTTTTCGAACATAACTCAGGTTTTTTAGAAGGTATATTTTACTCCCAGGGTTGGCATTATCTTAAATTCATCGGCCACAAAGTTATTACTTAATTCTATTTCGGTACCGAATGCTAAATTTTTAGTGGCGTTGTACCACAATTGTGGTTCAGACAGGAAACGGTAGTCTGTTCCCCAGAACATTTCTTCCTTCCAGAAATCGGCAAAACCGGTGAAGGTTAATTTTCCTTCCAGCATTTGAATAGTCCAAACGGCAGTAAGCTGAAATGAGGCATCTTCTTTGTCTTTAATGCGTTTGTAGTTGGCCTGCAGGGTTAAAATTTTGGAAAAATCGGCTGAGGCAAAAGTTCTTTCCACGCCGGCCAGCAAACAGTTTTCAATGGGAATCCAGGGGCCATCGCCATCCAGTTTAAATACACCGGAGTTGAATTCAACACGAGGCTGGAATTTCTGGTTTTCATTCCATTTAAAGGCCCGGGCAATTTCCCAGTAAGCCAGCGAAACACCATTGGTTACATTTCGTGCGTCCGAACTGTAATCCATATCGATAAAGAAAAAGGTGCTCCCCCAACTGTCGGGCCTGAACATTTCGACGGTTGAAGTAAAAAAGTTTCTTCCCTCACCCAGGTCGTAATGAAGTTGAACATTTTGCGATTTGGCAGTAAAAAGAGCTGTAACAAAAACTAAAGACAGTAGAACTCGTTTCATATTTTTGGTTTTAAATTTTTATGGCGGCAAAAATAGGAAACTTATTTAAAAATAAACCCCGGCAAAAGAACTTGCCGGGGCTATTTTTTCATCGGGAAGATAAAAAAATATGGGTCATCTGTTAAGACATGGTAAAGTTATGAAAGTTGCCTTCAATTTCCAAATTAATTTTTTACAAAAATTCCTTCAGTGCATCGTATAAAAACGCATTCACTTTATAAAGCTGCTTATAGGCATTTACGGCATTTTCAATCAAATTACCAGCAACTTCCCGGTCGGAAACAGCAGCAGAAAATACAAAAGATTTGTACCGCAACAAATGCATAAATTCATGATCTTTGGGAAACCCTTTCGGGGCAGTTTTCAATTGATGATCGTACATTTCGGGATACACCGTTTTAAATTCGGGCCGGTTAATAATTTCGGTAAATTCTTCGGGAAAACGCGCAATGTACTGTCTGATTGCCTTCAGCGGCGCGGCCTCCGGCATATACACCCCGCCCCCCACAAAACTTTCGCCGGGTTCAATATGAATATAATACCCGGGGTTTTGGCTTTTGCGCCCGTCTTTTGCGATAAAACTCCCAAAGTTGGTTTTATACGGGCGTTTATCGTTCGAAAACCGCACATCGCGGAAAATCCTGAACATACAATCTTCCGCATTTAAAACCGGTATTTCGGGGTCAAATTTTCTGATTTCGTTTACCAAAACATCGGTAACAAACAATACCTTTTCCCGGCTTTCCTGGTACCACTTGCGGTTTTCTTCAAACCATTCGCGGTTGTTGTTTTTTGAAAGCTCCCGAAGAAACTGCAATACTTTTTCCATCGTATTTTTAAAATTACATTACATTTGAACGAAGGAACAAAATAAAAAAACAATTCCAAAAGCATGAAAAAATATGTGCTGATTGTAGCAGGAGGAAGCGGCACGCGCATGAACACAGCCACTCCGAAACAATTTATGGAGATTAACGGAAAACCACTGTTGATGCATACTTTTTATGCTTTTCTGCAAACCGGTTCAGCCTTCGAGTTTATTTTGGTTTTACCCGAAAATGAAATCGGGAACTGGCATTTGTTGTGCCGTCGCCACAGTTTCGAAGTTAACCATACTGTAGTCTGTGGAGGAGAAACAAGGTTTCATTCTGTTCAAAACGGACTGGCAAAAATCGAAGGCGAAGGAATTGTATTTATTCACGACGGGGTTCGGCCACTGGTTGCCGGAAAAACAATTGAAAATTGCTATCGGACTGCGCTTCAAAAAGGGAATGCGCTTCCGGTAATTTCTCCCTCCGAATCGGTTAGAGAGGTATTGAACGGAAAAAACCGTGCAGTGGACCGTTCGCGGTTTTTCCTGGTGCAAACGCCCCAAACTTTTCGTGTATCGCTTATTAAAGAAGCCTACAAACAGGCATATCACAAAAAATTCACCGACGATGCCTCGGTAGTGGAAAACGCCGGTTCAAAAATACATTTGGTGGAAGGCAACCGCGAAAACATTAAAATTACTTTTCCGCACGATTTAAAAGTAGCCGGTGTTCTGTTACAGAAATAAACCGATTTATTTTCCGGTTTTACCGAAAAAATAATTTCTACCAGTTCGGGAAATAAAATAATTCGCGACCTTTTCCTCTTATTTTAACCGGTTTGTTTCGACGTTTACCGATTCTTTGTTAGCTGCTTTTTTTGTGTCTGGTAGATTTGTTTCCGCAATAATCAAAAAAAAAAGACGCTATTCTGTAATAAAAAAAAGATAAATGACACTTTTATTACAGTGATCAAAATTTTACATGTTCGATTTTGATTATTACAGAAAACAGTAAAACAGAGTTCAGAATGAAACACAGAATTACAAAGCATCTTCGGCTGCTTCTTTTAGCACTTATTATTTCCGGTGCAGCAGCCCAGGCCCAACCCATGACTTTTTCGCTGGAAGAAGCGCAGCGTTACGCCCTTGAAAATTCGTACGTTTTAAAAAATTCGCGGCATGACATAACCGCGGCTCAAAAAGAGGTATGGAAAACGATTACTACCGGATTGCCGCAGGTTTCGGGGGAGGCCAACTACAACAAGTTTCTTAACCTCCCGGTTTCCCTGATTCCGGGTGAGTTTTTCGGCGAAGAACCCGGCACCTATGTTCCGGTTAAGTTTGGACAGGATTACAGCTCCGATTTCGGGTTTACGGTATCGCAACTTATTTTCGACGGTTCCTACATCATTGGTGTAGGTTCGTCAAAAATTTACCTCGACCTGGCCAAACATGCCAACGAAAAGGCGGAGATCGACATACGCGAGGCAGTGGCACAGGCTTATTTCCTGATTTTAATCGGGCAGGAAAACAAGGCCGTTATGGAAGAAAACCTCGAAAATGCAAAAAAGCTGTACAGTGAAACCCTGGCGTACTACGAAAACGGTTTTCGGGAGGAAATGGACGTTGACCAGATGAAAATTCTGGTGCGCAACGCCGAAAATGAAGTGTTAAAAGCAAATCGTGAAATTGAAATTGCCCGCGTTGTTTTAAAATACACAATGGGTTACAAAATGGATGAGGAAGTTGAACTGACCGATGCGCTGGAACAATTTTTAAATCCGCTTACCGGCGGGAGCGAAACCGGAAGTTTCGATTTTTCGGAACACATCGACTACCGGCTGGCTACAACCAACTTCCAGGCATCGGAAAAACTGCTGAAGCTGGAAAAGGTTGAATTTCTGCCCAAACTGAGCGGGTTTTACAGCTACACCAAAACGGCGTACGGCGACAATGCCAATCTTTTCAAACCGGGTGTGTCGTGGTATCCTTCCTCGCTGGTGGGGTTACAACTTACTGTTCCGATTTTTAATTCAGGGCAGAAAGTATTAAAAGTACAACAGGCGCAAATTGAATTGGAAAAAGCAACCAATGACAGAAAACTTGCGGAAACCACCCTTCAAAAAGACTACCTGACAGCGGTAGCCGAAATGGAATCGGCCGTCGAAAAATTTGAAAACGATGTGGAAAACCGGGAGTTGTCTGAACGGATTCTGGAAAAATCGAAAATAAAGTTCAACAACGGGCTCACCAGCAGCACGGAGCTTTCTCAGCTCGAGTCACAATATATTGAAGCCCACGGAGCTTATATCGGATCTGTTCTGGAGCTTCTTCAGGCCGATTTAAAATTAAAAAAAGCAATGGGAAAATTATAAACAAACTGAAAAACAGGTAAAAATGAAACGAATAGTAACAATCTTCGCAGCAGCTCTGCTATTGGCAGCATGCAGCAACACCAACGTGAGCGACGAGGCATCGAAACGGAAAGAACTTCAGGAATATAAAAATCAGTTAAGTGAACTGGAGGCGAAAATCAGTGCGCTTGAAAGTGAACTGGAAAACACAGACGTGGAAGAAAAACTGGTGAATGTGTCGGTTACTGAACTCAACAACCAACTTTTTGAACATTTTATTGAAGTTACAGGCAAGGTGGAAGCCGATCTCGATGTGAACGTGAGCCCCGAGTCGGTGGGCGTAATCGATTCTATATTAGTGGTTGAAGGCCAGCGTGTCTCCAAAAACCAGGTTTTGGGAAAATTAAATACAGATGCCCTCGAACGGAACCTGGATGAATTAAAAATCCAACTCGCCCTGGCAGAAACCAACTTTCAGCGCCAAAAAAACCTCTGGGACCAGCAAATTGGATCGGAAATGCAATTTCTCGAAGCCAAAACCAATATGGAAAGCCTTCAGAAGAGGATTGACGGAACAAAAGCCCAGATTAAAATGGCTCAAATTACATCGCCGGTTGACGGAGTGGTTGACATTGTTCACCAAAAAGAAGGAGAAATTGGCGGGCCGCAAATACCTTTTGCCAAAGTGCTTAACATTTCAACCATCAAAATTTATGCGGATGTGTCTGAATCGTACATCACAAAAGTGAAGAGCGGAGAAAGGGTAAAAATTTATTTCCCTGCGCTGGATCGGGAAATGGTAGCTTCCATTCGTCAGATCGGAAATACCATCGATCCCAACAACCGGACGTTCAGAATCCGTATCGACCTCAAAAACCCCGACGGGATGATTAAACCCAACCTGATTTCTGTCATTCAAATCCGCGACTATGTTTCGGAAAATGCGCTGGTTATCCCCTCGCTTTACATCAAACAAGATTTTAACGGAAAGTATATTTTTATTGCTGAAAATTCACCGGAAGCAAAACGGGCTAAAAAAGTATATGTAGAGCCGGGTATGACAAATAACAACCAGACTGAAATTACAGGAGGTTTGGAGGCCGGTATGAAAATTATTTCTGAAGGTTACGGCCAGGTTTCCGATGGCACTCCTATTCAATTTTAATCCCAATTTTTTTCGATTTAAAACCGAATACAAATGACAAAACATAAAGAATCCAATCAGCAACGGATACACCGGAAATTTCAACCGACCTACCTGGCGCTGAAAAATAAAACCACTGTTTTTATTTTTGCAGGAATGCTGGTGTTTTTCGGAATCTTTTCGTACAACCAAATGCCCCGCGAATTGATGCCGGAGGTTGTTATTCCCTACATTTTTATACAAACGGTTCATCCGGGCAATTCGCCGGTGGAAATTGAAAACCTGATTACCCGACCCATTGAAAAAGAGCTGAAGGGTTTACAGGGTATAAAAAAAGTAACGTCGGCCTCTTACCAGGATGTCAGTATCATTACGGTGGAATTTAATACCGACATCCCCATAAACCAGGCCCTGCAGGACACCAAAGACCGCGTCGATAAATCAAAATCGGAATTGCCCGACAACCTGGAATCGGACCCGCTCGTTATGGATATTAACTTTTCCGAGTTCCCCATTATGAATGTTAATATTTCGGGTAATTTCAATATGCACGATCTAAAAAAATACGCCGAGGTACTGCAGGATGAGTTCGAAGGTCTTCGTGAAATTTCGGAAGTGAACATCAGAGGGGTGGAAGAACGGGAAATACAGATAAACGTTGACCCGTACAAGCTCGACGCGGTAGGGTTGACTTTCGACGATATTGCACAGGCGATACAATTTGAAAATGTAACAATTGGCGCAGGTGAATTTACGGCCAACGAAACCCGCCGGATTATCCGCACCGTCGCCGATTATCAGAACATCGACCAGATTGCCAACACCATTATTAAAGTGAACATGGGAAAACCGGTGTACATCAGAGATGTGGCAACGGTAAACGACGGTTACAAGGAACAGGCTACAATTGCCCGTTTGAACGACCGCCCGGTGGTCACTTTGTCGGTCACAAAAAAAGCCGGCGAAAATATATTGGAAGCCTCTGAAAAAGTAAAACAAAGTATTCAGTACCTTAAAGATAAACGTTACCTGCCTGCCGACCTGGAGGTGATTACTACCGATGATTTATCGTTTTATATCCGCGATGAAATTCAAAATCTCGAAAACAGTATTATTCTGGGAATGATGCTGGTAATATTCGTACTTTTTATGTTTATGGGTTTCAGGAATGCATTGTTTGCGGGGCTGGCCATTCCCATGTCCATGTTCCTTTCGTTTATTATTCTGGCACAATCGGGGGTTACGCTCAACAACATGGTACTTTACTCGCTTATCCTGGCGCTCGGTATGCTGGTTGACAATGCCATTGTGGTGGTTGAAAACGTGTACCGGCTTTATTCCACGGGATATTCCCTGCTTTCGGCTACAAAAAAGGGAGTGAGTGAAATTGCCTACCCCATCATTGCATCCACGCTAACCACGCTTGCTGCATTTTTCCCGTTGCTGCTGTGGGATGGGATAGTCGGACAATTTATGAGCGTATTGCCTAAAACACTCATTGTTGTGCTTGCATCGTCACTGTTTGTAGCGCTCATCCTGAATCCGGCATTTGTTGCGTCCTATATGAAAATCGATGACATTAACACGCGCCTTAACTGGAAAAAATCGTTAAAAAAAGCCGGAATTTTTGCCCTGTTTGCCGCCCTGTTTTATTTTGCCCGAATATGGCTTTTGGGTAATATTTTGATGACAATTGCTGCATTTATTTTACTTAACCTTGTGGCATTTCGTCCGTTGGCACGCTGGTTTCAGACCAAATTTCTGGTGGGGCTCGAAAATTTTTATACACGCCAGCTGCGCCACGCCCTTAGCGGGTACTGGCCGGTAGTTTATTTTGTCGGAACTATACTGCTTCTGGTTTTTTCCATGAATTTTTACTTTTCAAGATCGCCGCGGGTAGTTTTTTTCCCTGAAACCGACCCGCAAACAATTTATGTAACCATGGAACTTCCGCTGGGCACATCTATTGAAAAAACCGATAACGTTTCGCGGGAAGTGGAACGAATTATTGAAGAAACGCTGCGCCCTGTGAGGCACGTTGTTAAATCAGTTACTACAAATGTCGGCGTTGGAAAAGGCGGCGCATTCGAAAATGAATCGAGCCCGAATAAATCGCTCACATCCATCTCGTTCTATGAATATAAGTTTCGCGAAGGAATAAGCACCGCGAAAATTATGCAGGAGGTCACACAGAATTTAGACGGGTTTGTAGGCGCAAAAATTTTTGTGGAAAAAGAAGATCAGGGACCGCCCACAGGACCTCCTGTTAATATCGATATTTCGGGAGATGAATTTGATCAGCTCGTGCGAATTTCCGATGATTTTGCCCGTATTATTGAAGATGATAATATCCCGGGAATCGATGAGTTAAGGCTGAACATCGACATCAACCAACCCGAAATGCTGGTGCATGTGAACCGCGAAAAAGCACGCCTTTACGAACTTTCCACCCAGGATATCGCCCTGGCATTTCGTTATGCACTTTACGGTTACGACGCCGGCGATTTTAAAGACGGTGAAGACGAATACGAAATTTTTATCCGGCTTGCCGAAGAATACCGGAACGATGTTTCTACCCTGATGAACCAAAAAGTGAAAATTGAAGGGAACGAAATACCCATTTCTGCGGTAGCCAACTTTGAATACTCCACTACCTACGATAAAATCAGCCGCATCGACAACAAACGGACCATCACCATTTCATCCAACGTGGTGGAAGGGTTCAACGCCAACGAGATTAACCAGCGGATTCGGCAGTTGCTGAGCAATTACCAAATGCCCGAGGGCTATACCTATACATTTACAGGCGAACAACAGGAGCAGGACGAAAGCAGTGATTTTCTGCTGTTTGCCCTGCTGATTGCAGTTGCCCTGATAATGATTATCCTGGTCACCCAGTTTAACTCGTTAATACGTCCGCTGATTATTGTGGCAACCGTTATTTTCAGCACGATTGGCGTATTCCTTGGCCTGGGAATATTTAAAATGGAGTTTGTAATTATTATGACCGGAATCGGCATTATCTCACTGGCCGGAATTGTAGTAAACAACGGTATTGTGCTTATCGATTACATCGACCTTGTGCGCCAGCGTAAACGCGAAGAACTGGGGCTGCCCGAGAATGCTTTCCTCCCGCGCGATGTGCAAAAAGAAGCACTGGTTGAAGCAGGCAGAACCCGGCTTCGCCCGGTTCTTCTTACTGCCATCACCACCGTTCTGGGCCTGGTGCCGTTAGCTGTCGGGTTAAATTTTAACTTTTTTACGCTTTATACCCATTTCGATCCGCAAATTACTATTGGCGGAGAAAGTGTGGCCTTTTGGGGACCCATGTCGTGGACCGTAATTTTTGGGTTAACATTTGCCACCTTCCTCACCCTGTTGCTTTCTCCGGTAATGTATATGCTTACTATCCGAATAAATTACCGGATAAAAAAATGGACAGGTAACCTGCCGGAAGTAAAACAGGAAAGTATAGAGCAGTAAAACCAAAAAGGGCTGAATAATTCAGCCCTTTTTGTTTACCTGATTTAAACCAGCGAATCGCCTTTTTGAATGCGTACATCGGTAACAAACTGCTTTATTTGCTGTTCGTCTTCTTTCCGGCAAATCATAAGTGTATCGTTCGACTCGGCAACAATGTATCCATCCAGGCCCTGCAAAACGGCAACTTTCTCTTTACTTAAATTTACAATGCAGTTACGTGTTTCGTAAGTTAACACGTTTTCTCCCAAAATTACATTCCCGTTGGTATCTTTCTGTTTATTGTCGTACAACGAACCCCATGTTCCGAGATCGCTCCAGCCAAAATCGGCAGTAAGCACATACACATTCCGCGCTTTCTCCATTATACCGTAGTCGATTGAAATGCCCTGACATTCAGAATAAGTTTTATTGATAAAATAAACTTCGTCGTCGGTGTTGTACAATTTAATTCCTTTGGCAAACAACGAAGAAACATCGTTCAGGTAGTTATCGAATGCAGTGAGAATAGAATTCAGCGACCAGAGAAAAATGCCGGAATTCCAGAAAAATTCTCCGCTTTCAACAAAAATCTTTGCCATTTCGAGGTCAGGTTTTTCGGTAAAGGTTTTCACCTGGTATAAATTACCGAACTGGTTATAATCCACCTTTTCCTTCACCTGGATGTAACCGTAGCCTGTTTCGGGCCGGCTGGGTTTTATTCCCAAAGTAAGCAACGCGTCATTATTTTCAACGAAATCCAGTCCGTTTTTTATTTGCCGTACAAATTCTTCTTCTTTAATAATCAAATGGTCTGAAGGTGCGACTATAATATTGGCCTGCGGATTTCTGGTTTTTATTTTATAGGAAGCATAGGCCACGCACGGTGCCGTATTTCTGCGCAATGGTTCCAGTAAAATCTGTTCGTCTTTCAACTCGGGCAGTTGTTCCTTTACATGGTTTTTGTAGCGCACACTGGTAACCACTAATATATTTTCAACAGGAACAATAGAGGAAAACCGGTCGAATGTTTGCTGTATCAGGGTTCGTCCTGTTCCGAGAATATCCAGAAACTGTTTGGGGCGGGCCTGCCGGCTTAACGGCCAGAACCTGCTCCCCACTCCTCCGGCCATTATCACACAATAGTTATTTTCCATCAGCTTTAAAATTTCGATTTCACACAAATTTAAAATTTTTAATGCGATTCGGTAAAAAACAGTCCATTAAAACCGGGGCAAATAATCAAACACAAGTTTAATGTTTTGTTTCAGTGATTAATATTGTAATTTTACCCCAACTCTTTTTGGAGATTAAACCTGAAAAGTGGAGTTAAAACAATATAAAAATGAAATTCTTTTTTCATGTGGGAAGGTACTTCCAAATGCTGGGCAGGGTATTTGGCCGGCCGGAAAAACCTAAAATGTATTTCAGGCAACTGTTTCACGAAATTGACAGCCTTGGTGTAAATTCGGTTTGGATTGTTATTATTATTTCGGTTTTTATTGGCGGAATTATGACCATCCAGTTCGCCTACAGCATGTCGAATCCTATTTACCCGCATACCCTGGTAGGGCTGGGAACACGCGACACCCTGATTCTTGAATTCTCATCGACCATGCTTGCCCTGATTATGGCCGGGAAAATTGGATCCAATATCACTTCGGAAATTGGGACCATGCGTGTAACAGAACAAATTGATTCTCTTGAAATTATGGGAGTAAATTCAGCCAGTTACCTCATTCTTCCCAAAATAGTGGCGGTAGTTTTTATCTTTCCGTTTCTGTTCATTATCAGTGTATTTTTTGGCTTACTTGGCGGGTTGGTTACCGGCCCCATTGCAGGTGTAATCAGCATACCTGAATACATCGACGGAATTCAGTGGCTGTTTTATCCTTATTACGTTACCTTTTCACTTATCAAATCGGTGGTGTTTGGTTTTATCGTGGCTTCGGTACCTGCCTATTATGGCTATTACGTGCAGGGAGGCGCACTCGAGGTGGGCTCTGCCAGTACCAAAGCTGTGGTGAATACCAATATCCTGATTTTGTTGTTCGACTTAATTTTAACACGACTTTTGCTGACATGATTGAAGTTAAAAATGTTTATAAATCATTTGAAGATACCGCAGTTTTAAAAAATATTTCAACACGGTTCGGGCCGGGTAAAACCAACCTGATAATCGGGAAAAGCGGTTCGGGAAAAACGGTGCTGTTAAAATCGATTTTGGGGTTATACGAAATAGACGAAGGCGAAATATGGTACAGCGATAAAAACCTGGTTGACCTGGCTGAAAAAGAACGAAAAAGAATGCGCCGTGAAATTGGAATGGTGTTTCAGGGTGGTGCGCTTTTCGACAGCCTTCCGGTGGAAGCAAATGTCA
This sequence comes from uncultured Mariniphaga sp., assembly GCA_964639655.1. Lineage (GTDB taxonomy): Bacteria > Bacteroidota > Bacteroidia > Bacteroidales > Prolixibacteraceae > Mariniphaga. Next base: position 4,917 of record CAZXHP010000067.1, on the reverse strand, counting down.
GGTTTCCACTGGATATGTTTACAAAAATGTCGGGGAAAGAAAAACAAAACCGTGTGCAATTTTGCCTCGAACATGTCAACATCGAATCCACTGCATTTCGACTGTTTCCCAGCGAAATAAGCGGCGGTATGCAAAAAAGGGTAGCTATTGCGCGTGCCATTGCACTCAATCCAAAATATCTTTTTTGCGATGAACCCAATTCCGGGTTAGACCCCGAAACATCAACCGTAATCGACAAGCTGATTCAGAGTTTAACCAAAGAATTTCAAATGACCACCATTATTAACACCCACGACATGAACTCGGTGATTGAAATCGGTGAATCAGTACTTTTTATTTCGAAAGGTGAAGTGTGCTGGCAGGGAACAAACAAAGAAATTTTAAACACTCAAAATGAAACATTAAACGACTTTATTTTTGCCAACAAGCTTTATGCTCAAATGCGGAAAGAACAAAGCTAAACTTCCGGCAATCACAAAAATCAATACTTCTCCCCGCGTTCATCAATCATAGGCACAAAACGCACAGGCAAAACACTTTCCTCTCTGATTTTTCCTTTTTTCTTTTTCAGTAAAACGAGATGTTGAACCGGATCGCTTCCTACCGGAATAATCATCCGGCCACCTTCGGCCAGTTGCTCTTTCAGAGGTTCGGGCACATTGGTGGGCGCGCAGGTAACAATAATAGCATCGAAAGGTGCATAATCGGGCCAACCTTTATAGCCATCACCGGTTCTACACCAGATGTTTTTGTAATCCAATTCGTTGAATACCTGCTGCGCCTTACCGGCAAGTTTCTCAAAAATTTCGATGGTAAAAACCGAATCGCACAGTTCGGCCAGAATTGCTGCCTGGTACCCCGAACCGGTACCGATTTCCAATACTTTGTCGGTTCTTTTTAAATCGAGCGCGTCGGTCATAAATGCCACAATATAGGGTTGCGAAATGGTTTGCCCTTCGTCGATGGGCAGCGGCGAATCGGCATAAGCATGAGGAATGTACTGCGGCAGTACAAACTTGTGCCGTTCGACTTTCCTGAAGGCATCCAATACTTTTTTATCGTTTATCCCGCGGGCTTCAATCTGGGTTTTTACCATACGGTTGCGCAAGGCAAAAAAGGGATCGGCATTTTGGCTGCACGAAACGATTGAAACCAACATCAGTGTAAATAAAACCGGTATAATTCTAACTGGCATATCAATACAGTATTTTTTGAAAATTATACGGGAAAAACGATGGAGTGTTTCCACACGAAAACGGAGCGGGGTAATACAAATTCGGTAGAAACCGACAAAGGCCTGACTTTTAGAAAGTCAGGCCTTTGTCCTGTAACTCTGTTCAACTTATTCTATTTTAGCCGGAATACTGTCTTGCATGGTTTCCGGAAGGGCTTCGGCGCCTTTCAACGTCAGTCCTTCGGGTTTCATTTCCCAGTATTTTCCCACCATATCGCCATCCCATGTATTGGTAACATTTTCAATGTCATAAATAATATCGAGCATATCTTCACCAAAAAACAGGATTCCCCCCTCGGGCGCCTTTACAGTTATCTGAACTTCCTGGTCGCGCCATTTATCGCCTTCCTCCAGGTAAAAATAGGGCTCAAAAAACAGTACAGAATCCTGTTGCTGAAAACGATAAATCAGATCTTCGGCGTGGTCGCGGGCAGTTTCGCGTGTGCGTCCCCGCGAAAATTTCTTTACGGTTACGAGGAATGAATTCCCGCTGGCTTTTTCTACATCGAGGCGTGGATTTCCCAGAATCACCCTGCCGTTTTCCACTTCCACAACCTTAAGTTTGTTTAAATCCCAACCATGAGCTGCATACCCTTTGTACCTGTCTTCAGCAAGTTTTAAATACAACGTTTGACAACTGTCGCAATCGATGGTTGTGCTTTCCACCACCGAAGCCTGGTTTTTGAAATTCCCAACCTGACTTCCGGAAACTGTCACCAGGGTTATAAGCGCAATTAACCAGACACCAACCAAACTCAATCCGATAGCAGTGTTGTTCGATTTATACCTGAATACCAGTTTCGAACCCACATACAACATGGCCAGTAACGGAATTCCCGCAAGAAATCCGATGGAAATAATTCCAAGTTTTACAGCACCGGGTTCAACGAGGTAGTTCAAAAAATCGGGAAGGTTAATTTCGGGACTCCAAATCATGGGCCATCCCTGAACCAGCGAATGACCGATTGCCAGTGAAGATATCAGGCCAAGCAAACCGAAAAACCCTGAAATGATAAGGACTACGCCTACAATAACTACAAATACTTTAAGTAACAGCTTAAAAACGCTGAAGGTTACTTCGCCTGCACCTTCAACTTTTTTTTTACCTTTTGCGTAGGTTTCCGATTCTTTGAATTTTTTATAGCTCTCCTTAACCTCTTTAACTTCTTCGCGGATAGATTTTTCGATATTTTTCACCGTGGCTTCCTGTCCGCGCATTTCAAGGCGTTGGGCTGTGGTAACCGCTTTGGGAACTGCAATCCATAAAACCAGATAAGCCAGTAACGCAGGAACAATTGAAGTTACAATAAGTAACACCACAAAGATGATACGCAAAATAACCGGGTCCATATTAAAATAGGCGCCCAATCCCCCGCAAACACCTCCAACTACACGGTGTTCAGGATCGCGGTAGAGGCGTCTTTTTCGTTTTGTTGAGCTGGTGTAAACTTCTTCCTCGCCGCCTTCTTCTTCCACAAAATCTTCGGGTGTTCCCATGGTGGAAATAACTTCTTCAACCCGTTCGAGCGTAATCACATTTTTTTCGTCCGACGATTTGTCCATAAAGATTTCGGCAATGCGGGCTTCGATATCAGCCAGAATCTCTTTGCCTTCCTCTTCACTTCCAAAATGGTTTTTCAGTTTTACCAGGTATTTTTGCAAAACTTCATACGCATCCTCTTCAATATGGAAAATAGTTCCACTGATATTGATTGTAAATGTCTTTTTCATTGCTTCTTAACTTCTTTAAATTTTCTGTTTTGGTTTTTTCAGGCGTTAAGCCCTGCTTTTTCTGATTTTTCCGACTGCATCGACCAGTTCGGCCCATGAGCCCTCGAGTTCGGTTAAAAATTTTCGGCCTTTGTCGGTTAATTCGTAATATTTGCGCGGCGGTCCCTGGGTCGATTCTTCCCAGCGGTAGGCCAGTAGCCCGGCATTTTTCAGCCGCGTAAGTAGCGGATACAGGGTTCCTTCCACCACAATCATTTTAGCTTCTTTTAAAGCCTGAATGATATTGCTGGCGTAAAGCGGCTCTCCATCCAATACCAGAAGGATGCAGTACTCCAGTACCCCTTTCCTCATTTGTGCTTTTGTATTTTCCAGTTTCATGTTGATTTTCTCCTTTTTTAAAAATTTGGCCGGGGCGCTCTCTATTCCTCTTCTGCTTTTACAGGACCCAAAAATCGGCAGATGTCATCCAGTTTTCCAGTTCCAGTGGTTTTTCCTGCGTTTCCCGGCTGGAAAACAGATTTTCATCCAGCATCCAGTTTTCTACTTTTAGCGGAACATCCACTTCGTTTTCAACGCCAAAAGTAATTGTTTCAAAATAATCTTCGCTGGTCATCCAGCCTTCCAGTTCAAGCGCCGGGTCGAAAGCTTTGTCGAAAGCATACCAAAATGCATTTTCGGTGTTTTCATTCGCAGGTACTTCCCTTTTAGGTGTTTCAACCAACGCAAGAGCAATTTCATTAAAACTGCTGTGGGCTAAAACCTTTTTCCAGAACTCCTGTGCACTAACGGTAATGCTTACCAACACAAAGCTAACGACTACGGCTGCTGAACGCATTGCTGCTTTCCGAAAATTTGTTGTTTTCATGGCTTTTGCTGTTTTTGTTGTTTCAATTGTTTTCATGGCTTCTGCTTTTTCTGTTTGTTTTCGTTGTTTCTGTTTTTAAGACGTTGCTTTTTTTTAATCGTTACAGTTTGCAAAGAACTTTTTTTAAAAAACTACTTTTAATTACATTGTTATTGGCAATACAAATATATGTAAAAACTTTAGTACTATGCAACACAAAGTACCATATATTTTTAAATTATTTTGTCTTATTCTTGCAAACTGTTGCTTTTCAGCTGTTTCTAAACACAAAAAAATTTCTTTTTTTTGAAAAAGAATTTCATATAAAAAAATATCCATCGGGATAAAATATTTTATGCTCAAAAAAGAGGCTGTCTTCCGAAAGAACAGACGTATGATTTTTTCAAGTTTTTACACTTTTTCGTATTATTTTAATAACATGCCACTTGTTGTTTATTTCCTTTTGATAAGTTGTTAAAAAATGCACAAAAACGTTTAATAACTATTAAATTCCAGGTTTGGACGACAGGAAAAATAATGGGAACTTACCGCCTTTTATGAAAAAAACGAACAAAACAGTAAATAATTAAAAATCAACGTAAAAACATCAAACCAGTAAATGGGATGTTGTCCAGAGAGGCAGAAACGTCATTGAAAATTAACATCAGTTTAATAATTATAGATGAGTTAAATGTATTTTTGCAAAAAAAATTTAACGTAATTCTATTTAAATAACTACTAAATTAAAGTTTACTATTTATGAATAAAAAAATCAGGGTTTTATTAGTAGCATTCCTTATTTCATCAGCTACTATAGTGCAAGCTCAGGTAACCACATCCAGTATGAGTGGGCGTGTTACTGATGCGGAAGGAACGGTGATAGGTGCGACGGTAATTGCTACCCACACCCCTTCAGGAACAACTTATGGCACTGTAACCAACACAGAGGGCCGGTTCAACCTAAACGGTATGCGTGTAGGCGGACCTTATACTGTAAAAGTTACTTTCATTGGATACGGTGCCTACACACAAAACAACATTACGTTGAGTTTAGGTGAAAACTATGTAATGAATGTTGTACTCTCAGAAGAATCATTATCATTAGATG
>CAZXHP010000066.1:4063-17273 GCA_964639655.1 uncultured Mariniphaga sp. | reverse complement strand
CTCAAAGAATCGATGAATTATATGAAGAATAAAGGCAACATCACCTTACCCGTTTTATTTTTTTTCATTTTTCATTTTACCTGTGCCCAGGCCCAGTTGACGGCTCCGGGCTCGGCAGCCACTGTAAACACTGAATACCCGGCTTTCCCGGAGACAGATAATATTTTTATTTTCTGCACCGAAGCCGAAGGGATAAATGCGGGTGCTTTGCAGGTTCAGACCGAACTGGAAGGAACAAAAACCTTTTTGTGGGAAAAATACAACCCGGAAACTGCAGCCTTCGAATTTTATTTTTCAGAAAGTTTCGACGGACAGGAATCAACAATTACATCACTCGAAAACGGCGGTTACCGCGCAACGGTGACCCAGGGCGAAACCTCGGCAGTAAGCCGGGCATGGGTTTTTAACAACTGGATTTCGGCTACGGCAGAAGTAACTGAATCGGATTGTGAATCGTTCCGGTTAAACGGTTCGTTTCTTTCGTCGCCTATGCTTTACTACGACCTGGCCGACAACACTGAACTGGAAGTGTTTAAAGACATACAGGTGGAGTGGAAAGACGGGGAGTCAACAGTGGCAACCGTAATTAATCCGCAAATTTTCAACCCGCCAACCGAGGATACGGAATACACGTTCCGGGTTTACGATGCTTTTGGTTGTGAAACCGATATTCCTGTAGTTTACGAATCAATTGTTACAAAAGCACAGTTTAGCGTCGATTTTGGCGAGCAGGAAGGTAAAAATGAGTTGGAAGCTCCATTAACAGTCAATTTCGTCAACGAAAGCGAAAACGGAGATCCGGGCTTGTTCGAATGGTTCTTTTTTCGCGACCTCGATGATATAAAAGAGGAATCTGAAAATACACAGCAACCCATCGACAGTATAATGATTGTGGCCTACGACGACAATCCCACATATACCTTTGAAAATACCGGGACATACATGGTAAAACTGGTGTCGAAAAAAGTGTCTGAGTTTTACACATGTGTTGACACATTTTATATGCCGGACTACATTGTAATTGAGCCGTCTTTGATTGAGGTGCCCAATGTTTTTACCCCCAATGGCGATGGGGTAAATGACTTGTTTGTGATGAAATTCCGGTCGATGCAAAGTATCAAAATCTCCATTTTCAACCGGTGGGGAAAACGTATTCATTTCTATGAAAACAATGATGTGCGTGGTTTTGGGAATACATACTCCGCTACGGTTTGGGACGGGAGGCTTGCCGGCGGCCGTTTTGCCAGTCCGGGCGTTTACTACTACGTTGTTGAAGGCAGAGGCCGCGACGGTGAAACTCCGAAAAAAGGCGGTTTTTTTCACCTGTTCAGGGAAAAGGATTAGGTCTTTTCAACGCTGTTCACCGGAAGTATAAAAGAAAAAGTACTGCCTTCACCTTCCTTTGATTCTATTGAAATTTCGCCACCCAGCAAATCGGCATAAGCCCGCGAAATGGCCAGCCCCAAACCCGATCCTTCGTATGGTTTGGTAATGGTTAAGTCGGCCTGTGTAAACCGCTCAAAAATGGCTTCGTGCCTTTCCTCCGGAATCCCTATTCCGGTGTCTTTCACATAAAAACGAATGGCGTTATTGTTGTGCTGAAGGATACCAAATTCAATGGAACCTTCGTGTGTAAATTTGATGGCATTTTTGATAAAATTCTGCAAAATCGACTCCAGTTTGTTTTTGTCGGTTTGAACGATTAACTTTTCGTCAGCCAACACATTATTTAACCCGAACGAAAGATGCTTTGCCTTTACTGCCGGCTGAAAAAAAACATACAGGAAATTCAGGGATTCGTTCAAATCGACGTCGGACACATTTAAGGTTGCTTCTTTGGATTGAATTTTTGAAATTTCAATAATGTCATTAATGGTATCCAGCAACCGTTCGCTGCTCTTTCGTAAAAGTTCCAGGTATTGTTTGTAATTTCCGGATGACATATCGGTGTTTTCCAGAAGATCCACAAAACCAAGAATACCATTCATTGGTGTACGTATTTCGTGGCTCATATTCGCCAAAAACACTGACTTTAGGCGGTCGCTCTCTTCAGCTTTTTCAATCAGCTGCCGCAAATGGGTTTTGATGAACTTTTGCTGTTTTGCGTAACGTCTCGACAATATAAAAACAATTAAAGCACTGATTATCACATAAATAATTCCTTTAACCGATTGCAGTTTTGTCCAGTACAGCGCGTCCTTCACATGTGTTTCCAGTAAAATGTCGGTAAAAATTATCCAGCAAACGCCAAATAGCAGGTATATTACTGTAATTCGATATTGAAAACCGAGTTTCTTTCTCATAAGTTATTGATGATTACACTCTTACAGAACAAAACGTAAACTTTTCAACCGGGTACCAAACTAAAAAACCACGAAAGATTCTTCAACTATTTGATTATGAATATGTAATAAAAGGAATAAAAGTAAGAAAAAAACTGCAAACTATCTCCTTCTGTTTTGTTTTTTCTGCCTGGGTTTGGCGCGTTTGAATTTGTCTTCGAACGAACGTTTCGATTTATCTTTCTTTTTTCGCTGATGGAATGCGCCCTGGTAAGAGGGGTCGTCAATTTTTCGCTGGCGGTCGATCTCGCGCAGTTGCCGCTGCCGTTCATCAAATTCGTCTTCAACTACTTCTACATCAGGAGGAATCTCTTTCGGAGGTATTTCCATCCTGATCAGCGCTTCAATTTTTTTCCAGTGCCACTCTTCCGACGGGTCGATGAGCGTGATGGCATCGCCGCGGTTGCCGGCACGGGCTGTCCGTCCAATACGATGCACATAATCCTCGTAATTGGGTGGTACATCGAAGTTAATCACGTGGCTTACCAGGCTGGCATCCAGTCCGCGCGCCGAAACATCGGTAGTTATTAAAATGCGCACTTCTCCTTTCTTAAAAGCCTGAATAGCATTGATCCGGGCGTTTTGGCCCTTGTTGGAATGTAAAATCCGCTTTTCACCTTCCACTTTTCGCTGAATCACCTTGAACACACCGTCGGCATGTTCCTTTGTTTTTACGAAAATAATTATCCGTGAAAAAATTTCCTCATCGTTCAGCAGGTGCCTTATCAGGTTGAGTTTGGTGCGGTAGTTGGGCACTTTGTAGGCAATCTGGTTCACTTCCTGTACCGGGGTTGCAGATGGAGCCACTTCAAGTTTATCGTAAAAATCGAGAAACTCTTCCGCAAGTTTTTCCACAGCCTCCGAAAAAGTTGCCGAAAAAAGCAGGTTCTGCCGTTTGGGCGGAAGAATTTCGAAAAGTTTTCGCAATTGCGGTTGAAATCCCATGTCGAGCATGCGGTCGGCCTCGTCGATAACCAGGTGCTTCACTTTTTTCAATGAAAGAACCCCAGCCTGGTACAAATCCATCAACCGGCCCGGTGTAGCCACCAGAATATCGATACCCGGGGTCACCAGTTCGGCATGTCTGGTCCAGCCAATTCCGCCAAAAACGGCAGCGTGACGCAACTCCGACAACGAAGTCAGCTCTGCCACGTCCTCGCCAACCTGAATGGAAAGTTCGCGGGTGGGCACCAAAACCACCACACGCGGGTCGGTCCCTTCAGGCTTCTTCAGTTTGGTGAGCAACGGCAAAAGGTAAGCTGCTGTTTTGCCGGTCCCGGTTTGGGCCACGCCCACCACATTGGCGCCCGAGTTGATTTTCGGGATGGCCTCCTGCTGAATAGGCGTCGGTTCCCTGAACCCAATGTCGTCCAGCGATTTCAGTATAGATTTGGCAATTTTAAGCTCTCCGAAAGTTTTCTTCATGGTACAAAAATAGGAAAACCTGCCTGATGGCAATTGGAATTAATTCCGGTTTAAATTTTATCTTTGGCCCCAGAATAGAAATTATGCCAAATTTATACATTATTGCCGGATGCAACGGCGCAGGGAAAACCACGGCTTCTTTTACCGTATTACCGGAAATGCTCAACTGCAATATTTTCATTAATGCCGATGAAATTGCCCGCGGACTATCGCCCTTAAACCCTGAATTATCGTCGATTGAAGCAGGCCGGTTAATGTTAAAAAAGATTAATGATTACGTCCCGCTTCAGAAAGATTTTGCCTTTGAAACCACATTGTCATCGCGAACATTTCGGAATACCATTTTAAAGTCTATAAAATCGGGTTACGAAACCACGCTTATCTTTTTTTGGCTGAATTCTGTTGAACTGGCTTACGAACGTGTTGAGAACCGGGTATTTGAAGGAGGACACCACGTTCCAAAACATGTGATTGCACGCAGGTACTATGCAGGCATCAGAAACCTTTTTAACATCTATATTCCCATATCGGACTACTGGATGATTTTCGACAATTCGAAAAAAATGTCGTCGGAGCTGATTGCAGAGGGAATGAAAACCAAAAGGTGCAATATCAAAAATATTACTAAATTTGACCGCTTAAAATCTTTGATTAATGAAGATGAAAAATAAAAATGAAATTCGGGAAAAAATTTTAAAAGGTCTTGAAATGTATCAGGAAAGACTTATTCAGACCAAAAAAGCCAGAAACCTGGAATTGGTTGTTTCAGACGACGAAGGACGGGTGGTACGTATTCCCGCACACGAACTTTAACCCACCCAAACAACGCATTCACCTCAAAAAATCTCTTTGAACTCAACACTTTCATCTGTAAAGTTGCGGGTGTATTATGAATCATTTTTTTTATTCCGAATTCTTTCCGAAATTCGTAGCCAACTGAAAGGTGCATGAAATACGATCGCAACATATTGGCTGAAATATTAAAAACAATACCTGAAATTGCTTTTGCATATCTTTTCGGTTCTGCACAAAACGGAACAATCAACGAAGGTTCAGACCTCGACATTGCTGTATATTTGACTGAAGAAGGGAAAAATAAAAATGAAAAAACCGAACTGCGCCTTAAAATTTTGCGAATGCTCGAAAGTGCAGTTCCGGGATTTGACAATTTCGATGTTGTAATCTTAAATAACGCGAGCACCTTTTTAGGAATGCAGGCTTTACAGGGAACGTTACTTTTTGTAAAACCTGAACACGAGGATTTATATGTTGATTTTTACTCTTATACCTGCCGAAAATTTGAATACGACACATTTTGGATGAAAAAACAACTGGAATACCGGGGTTATGAAATTGAATGGGATTATTGAAAGGAAACTTCGAACTATTGAAGAAAACATTGAAGCAATTAAAAGCTGGCAGATTGAAAGCTTTCAGCAATTCAGTGAAAGTTCACTGTTGCAAAAGGCTACAGAACGGGCATTACAAATTTCCATTGAAGTAATGATTGACATCAGCGAACGGATTCTCGCTTTAAACAAACTAACCCCTGAAGATACTTCGGTGGAAAATATGCAGAAGCTGGAAAAACTGGGAGTTATCCAATCAGCCAATGATTATGCCGATATGATTCGTTTTCGGAATTTCATTGTTCACCGGTATGAAAAAGTAGATGCTGAGATTGTTTACTCCATTATCAAAAACAAATTGAACCTGTTTGAAAAATTTGTGAAGGAAATACGTTCATATAATTTACCGTAACCGGTACATCTTCCCCGGCAGTGCCACCAGCAAATTTTTAAATTCCATATTCAGCAGCAGCGCCGAAACTTTGCTTCCCGGCATTTTTAGCTCGGAAGAAATCTGGTCGATAAACAATTCGCTTTCCTTTTTCAGCAGTTCAACAACTTTTTCCTCGTCGGGTGCTAAATCCACAAAAAGCGAGGACTGAACCACCTTTTCTTTTTCAGTGGTTTCCCAGCCCATAAAAAATTCCAAATCGTCGATGTCCTGAATCAAACTGGCGCCGTTGAGCCGGATGAGCCGGTTACAGCCACGTGAATACGTTTCATCCACCCGCCCGGGAAAGGCAAAAACATCGCGGTTGTATGATGAAGCAATTTCGGCAGTAATGAGCGCACCTCCTTTTTCGGCTGATTCTACAACAATGGTTGCATCAGACAAGCCGGCAATGATGCGGTTTCGTCGGATAAAATTGGGTGGATCGATTTTCGTTCCGCTGGGAAAATCAGAAACCAGGCCACCATTATCCGGCATTTTCCGGGCGGTATCTGCATGCAGCGACGGATAAATCTTATCCAGCCCGTGTCCCACCACTCCTACTGTCGGCACATTGTATTTCAACGCCATTTTGTGCGCATGAATGTCAATTCCGTAGGCCAAACCGCTTACCACCAAAACAGGATGATTACGTTCGGCAAATCCCTGAATGAGTTGCCCGCAAATTGTTTTTCCGTAATCCGTAGCATTCCGCGTTCCGACAATACTAACCACACGCTGTTCATCAAGGTTCATGTGTCCTTTCGAATACAACAGAATTGGCGCATCGGGACAGGGTTTCAAACGGCGCGGATAGTTTTTGTCGGTATAGAACCGTACGTCGATTTTATATTTCTGAATAAACTCCAGTTCCTTTTCTGCTTTTTCGAAAACACCGTTGTTTTTTATCCGTTTGGCATTCACCTCTCCAATGCCCGGAATTTTCACCAGTGCCTTAAAAGATTCCGAAAAAACCCGTTCGGCACTGCCGGTGTAGGCAACCAGATTACGTGCCAGAACACCGCCAATTCCCGGAACCATTGAAAGTGCAACCTTATAAAACAATTCGTTGTGAGCCATGTATCTGCGGGAGTAAATTAAACACCTAAAATTTGCAGCAATCTTTCCTGTAACAGTTTCCGCTCATTGAGCGAAAGTGCGGTTAAACTTACCGAGGGGTATTCCGCAATTCCCCGCCGGGTTTTAACCACCAATGTTAAATCTGACAGCTTTCCGAAAACAGAATTTTCAAAATGCGCACTGTACAGCATGGGTTGCGGAAATTCGATGGAATTAAAACTTGTTTTTCCAAACCGCACTGCTTTGTAGTACCGTAACACCACTTTCCCGTTGGCATCGCTGAATTCGACAAATTGATAGTCGGCTACCTGAAAATAGAGAAACCACAACGCAAATGTTCCAACCGAGACGATGCCGTAAATGAAATAGTCCAGCAGAAAAAAAATCAGTGCAGCCAAAGCAATAACAAGGCTTGTAAGAAAAAAGATGCGACGCAGATGAACGGTTTTCTGTTTATTTGAAATAGTCATTATTGTAATTTTTTGGTAAAAATATGTGGCCTCGCTGCTTAAAAAAAACCTGAAAACAAATTTATTGTAACTTTGCCGCAATTTAGCAGGTAACTATGGATAATTCAAAAATTTATTCAAAAATTATTTACACCAATTCTCCGGAAACAGAGTTGATTGAGTGGGTAAATGGCTACGAAAAAGGAAAAGTTTTTCTGGTCACCGAAGAAAATGTAGATAATTTATGGCTGTCCGGATTTAGCGAATTTCTTGAAAATCAATCCATCCAAAAATTAGTTCTTCCCGCCGGAGAAAACAACAAAAAACTGGAATCGGTTTCGAAAGTCTGGGGGTTTTTATCGCAAAACGGCGCCGATCGTAAATCGTTACTGATTAACATTGGCGGGGGTATGTTAACCGATTTGGCCGGATTTGCTGCCTCCACATTTAAACGCGGAATCGATTTTCTGAATATTCCCACTACCCTTCTTTCGCAGGTAGATGCCTCCGTGGGTGGAAAAACCGGAATCAACTTTAACGGCCTGAAAAATGAAATCGGAACGTTTAAAAATCCGGTGGCAGTAATTATCGATACCGAATTCCTGAAAACCATCGACCGCGCGAATTTCCTCTCGGGATTTGCTGAAATGGTTAAACACGGTCTGATTAAAAACATCGACCATTTGGATGAACTGAAAAGTTTCGACCTCGAAAATATTAACTATAAAAGTTTGTCGCAAATCATTCAAAACTCGGTGAATGTAAAAGAGTATTTTGTATTAAACGACCCCACCGAAAAAAACATTCGGAAAGGATTAAATTTTGGACACACCACCGGCCACGCCTTCGAAAGCCTGGCCATGGAACAAAACAGGCCTGTTTTACACGGATTTGCAGTAGCGTGGGGAATGATTACCGAACTGTTTCTTTCGGTAAAAATCTGCGGTTTCAACGAAGCAGCGTCTCGTGATTTAACGCATTGGTTGCTTAATATTTACGGAAATTTCGAAATTAGCGAAAACGATTTTGAACGGTTATTCGAACTGATGACGCACGACAAAAAAAATGAATCGGGCCGGATAAACTTTACGCTGCTTGCAGAACCCGGAAAAATGAAAATCAACCAGAACTGCGATAAGGATTCGATTTTTGAAGCACTGAACTATTACAAAAACTTATAATCGCTTTGTGTGTTTTTTGTGTTTTCGTGCTTTTGTGACAAAAATATTCACAGCCACGAAAACACAAAAGCACCAAACGCCGTGGAAAAATCAAAAAATGAGGTATCAGGTCGTAGCAAATCAAAAAAATGTAAATGCCCGGATAAATCTTCCGGCATCCAAAAGCATCAGCAACCGGGTGCTAATTATCAATGCATTGTGCTACAATCCGTATCCGGTTAAAAACCTGTCAGATTCGGATGACACGCAGGTTTTGCAGAAAGCACTCTTTTCAAATCAAAACAAATTCGACGTTGGCCACGCAGGTACCGCCATGCGTTTTCTCACGGCATTTCTTTCAAAAATTGTGGGCGAATGGGAAATTACCGGTTCGGAACGCATGAAACAACGTCCGATAGGTATTCTGGTGGACGCGCTGAACCAATTGGGCGCCCGCATTGAATACCTGGAAAATAAAGGATTTCCGCCCCTGAAAATTTTTGGTTCACACCTGAAAGGCAAAACGCTGGAGCTTGACGGAAGTATCTCCAGCCAGTACATTTCGGCACTGCTGATGATTGCCCCAACCATCGAAAACGGATTGATTTTAACGCTGAAAGGCAACATCACCTCGCGCTCCTACATTGAACTGACACTGAAACTGATGGCCCGGTTCGGAATTCAGTATAAATGGGAAGAGAATACCATAACTGTACCCGAACAAAATTATTTGCCGGGCGAATTTACCGTGGAAGCCGACTGGTCGGGCGCATCGTACTGGTACCAGATGCTGGCACTGGCAGAAAAAGGAGAAGTGTTTTTGGAAAACCTGCAACTGGACAGTTTGCAAGGCGACGCAAATATTGCCGCATGGTTTGAACAGTTTGGCGTTTTTTCGGAACAAAAAAAAGGTGGGGTTTTGCTGAAAAAAACAAAATCTGTTCAACCCGAAAAACAGGAACTCGATTTTATTGAAAATCCCGATGTGGCGCAAACCTTTGCCTGCCTCTGTGTGGCAAAAAAAGTTCCGTTTCATTTTTCAGGATTAAAAACCCTAAAAATTAAAGAAACCGACCGCATTGCCGCTTTGCAAAACGAACTGGCGAAATTCGGAGCTAATCTCACTGAACCTGCCCACGGCGAACTGGCCTGGAATGGAACCGTTGATGTTTCAAAAACTGAAAATATTCCGCTCATCAAAACGTATCACGATCACCGCATGGCGCTGGCTTTTGCACCCATGGCTCTGGCAGGGTACACATTAGAAATCGACGACCCGATGGTGGTGACCAAATCGTACCCCACATTTTGGGAGGATTTGAAAAAGGTAGGATTTGAAGTTATAACTTGATGAAAATTTTCTTTTTGTAGAGCATCCACGCCTGAAGGAAATTGAAGCAGATGAACAAAACGGCATACAACAAACTGCCAAACTTCATACTCCAGCCGGCCGACTCGAACATGTTCATAAAATGTACGTTAAGACTGCTTCCCCAGAATTTAATGTTGTAGAAAAGCTGTCCCCAAACATCGGCCAGTACATAAACTGCAATAGCGTTTGAGCCGAAAATGATACCAACCTTTGTAAAGCGGGTACGACCCTGCATATCCACAAAAAACATACTAATGGCCAGCACCATGGCTGCCAGTCCGGAAGTAACCATCACAAACGAACTGGTCCAGATATTTTTATTGATGGGAAAAATGAAATCCCACCAGTAACCGATGGCAAACGCAAAAAAACCGAACGAAAACAGGTAAATCACTTTACGTTCCTGTGGAAGTTTACTTAAAATAAGGTGTCCGGCAAGTAATCCGGTAATTCCGGTGGCAATGGCCGGCAGCGTGCTTAGTAGTCCTTCCGGATCCCAGGTTTTTTGCCACATGTAACCGGGCAGCAGTTTGCTGTCAACCCAGGCAGCGAGGTTGGCGCCGGGTTCCAGCATCGGTTTTCCGTAGCCCGGTGTTGGAATAAGTACCATCGCCAGCCAGTATCCCACCAGAATAACAGCAGCCACAACGGCCTGGGTTTTCCACTTCGAATTCAGAAAAAGCAAAGCCGACACCAAAAACACAATGGCAATACGCTGTAAGACACCCGCGTACCGGATGCTTTCCAAATCAAACTTCGGAAAAAGCCATAACAAAACCCCAACAATAAAAATCTTCAACGACCTGAAAACAATTTTTTTATACATCGGACCTTTGGGCACTCCTGCTTCCAACCGCTTGGTGTAAGCCAGTGCAATGGAAACGCCCACAATAAAAATGAAAAACGGAAAAATGAGGTCGGTGGGCGTGATGCCATGCCAGTCAACGTGCAACAAAGGAGGGTACACATGACTCCAGCTACCCGGGTAATTTACCATAATCATAGCAGCTATTGTAAAACCGCGGAACGCATCGAGAGAAATCAGTCGTTTAAACTCGGCCATTTTCTTATCTTTGAATTTAAAAATTTATCGAAATTTGCTTACTCTCTTTTTGAAAATTTTAGGATGTCAAACTTAAATAAATTGTTGAAAATGAAAAACAGTGTTGTTGCTTTTTCCATGATTTTGTCTCTTTTTATCGGATGTACACCAAAAACACCTGCTCCCGGCGAAATGAAACTGAGCTGGGAATTGGTTAGTAATGAATATGCTGAAACTCCCAAAGCAATGGCTAAGTTTTATATTGAAAACAACAGCCGGTTCACATTTTCCGACAGCAACTGGGCGCTCTATTTCAGCCAGATGTCGCGCACTCCGCTATCGGCCG
The DNA here is from genome assembly GCA_964639655.1 of uncultured Mariniphaga sp. GTDB lineage: Bacteria > Bacteroidota > Bacteroidia > Bacteroidales > Prolixibacteraceae > Mariniphaga. Next base: position 6,278 of record CAZXHP010000066.1, on the reverse strand, counting down.
ATAATAATGTGAAAATCGAGTTTATCAGCGGCGACTGGTTTGTGATGAAGCCCACCGAAAATTTCAGCCTGAAACCGGGTGATACCGTTGAAATCACTACCGAACATTCCGACTGGATCATCAAGGAAACCGATGCACCGCTCGGGCCTTACTTTGTTTTTTACGACAAAAAAGGAAATGAAACCGACACGGTTCCGGTAACCGATTACACCATTTTACCCTTCACCCGGCCTGAACAGGCCAACCGCCACAAAAACGATTTTGAACCCATCCCCACTGCTGAGTGGAATTTTGAAAATAATCAACATCTTTCACTACTGGAAAAAGAAAAACTTTTGCCGTTTATCCCCAGTCCGGTGAGTTACAAAGCTACCGGCAATAAAGTGGTTTTCGACGATTATGTGCGAATTCTACACACCGAAGGACTGGAAAATGAAGCACGGTTTGTTTCAGAATTCCTGGGAAAACTGATTGGCGCTAAACCCATAGTCGAACAGGCAACCGAAGCATCTTCCTACAGCATTTTCCTTACAACCGGAAACATTTCGGTAAACGGAAAAACTGCAGAAGCATACCGAGTAGAAATCAAACCCGATAAATCCATCCGAATTACCGGCAGCGACGCGGCAGGCGTTTTTTACGGCATTCAAAGCCTGATTGCTATGCTACCGGTTGAAATTTTCAGAGGAGCAAATACCGAAGTATCACTTGACGAAGTGATGATTGAAGATGCACCGCGATTCGCTTACCGGGGACTGCAAATCGACGTTGGACGCAGTTTTCAAACCAAAGAAACCATCAAAAAAATGATTGATATTCTGTCGTTTTACAAGGGAAATTATTTTGTGATTTACCTCACGGAAGACGAAGGCTGGCGCATTGAAATTGATGGATTGCCGGAACTGACCGAGGTTGGCGCTCAGCGCGGCCATACTTCAAAAGCGGCCAATTTACTTCATCCGTCCTATGGTTCGGGGCCTTTTCCTTTTGCTGAAGGAACTTACGGCAGCGGATATTATACCAAAGAAGATTTTATCGAAATTCTGAAATATGCACAAACCCGGCATGTGAAAGTTATCCCGGCAGTAAATTTCCCCGGGCATTCAAGAGCTGCTATTAAATCGATGGAAGCCCGCTACGAAAAATATATGGCATTGGGCGATGAGGAAAAAGCCAATGAATTCCGGCTCATCGACCCGGATGATCAATCGAAATACCTTTCGGCCCAATGGTACGATGACAACGTGGTGAATGTGGCCCGCGAATCGACCTACAAATTTTATGAAACCGTTGTGGATGCCATTATTGCCATGTATAATGAGGCTGGTGCAGAACTGGAATTTTTTAACACCGGCGGTGATGAAGTTGCCGAAGGCGCCTGGTCCGGATCACCCATGTGTGCCGAATTATTAAAAACGCTACCTGAAATTACCGATCCCAAAAACCTGCAAGCGGTTTTCTTTCGGAGGGTTGTTGAAATGCTCAATTTCAAAAAACTGAAAATCGGTGGTTGGGAAGAAGTTGCCCTTTTAAAAGATAGTGAAGGTCAATACTTTCCAAATCCTGAATTTGCAGGCAAACAGGTTTATCCATACGTTTGGAACAACCAGGGTGCCAACACCGATTTGGCGTACAGAATGGCCAACGCCGGTTATCCGGTTATCCTTTGTAATGTTTCCAACTTCTATTTCGATTTGGCTTACAACAAAGACCCTCGCGAACCGGGGCATTACTGGCCCGGATTTGTAAACACCCGCGATGCCTGGCAGGTAGCGCCGTTTAATGTATTTTACACCACTACGCACACCGCCATGGGCCGCGAAATCGACGTCGAAACCGAATATGCAAAACTTGAACGACTGAAACCGGAAGCAAAAAACAATATCGCAGGTGTTCAGGCCCAAATATGGAGCGAAACCATAAAAGGCGAAAAAATGCTGGAGTATTACCTGCTGCCCAAGCTGATTGGTTTTGCTGAAAGCGCGTGGTCGCCCGAAAGAAACTGGGAAAATATGAATGACCGTTCCCGTCGCGAAGCAGCAATGGACAAAGGCTGGAACATTTTTGCCAATACACTGGCACAAAAGGAACTGCCCCGCATGGCCGGAATATTTGGCGGATTCAATTACCGGGTACCTGCACCGGGAGCCAAAATTGAAAATGGAAACCTGGTGGCCAACTCAACCTATCCGGGATTAACCATTCGCTATACCAC
>CAZXHP010000066.1:0-3963 GCA_964639655.1 uncultured Mariniphaga sp. | reverse complement strand
ACTTATCTCTTCTTCCTGAAGAACTCCTGCAGCAACTCTCCGCATTCGGTTTCCAGAATACCACCCGAAATTTCAGTTTTGGGGTGCAACGTGTTCGGTGCAAATTTCCGGAAACCGCGTTTGGGGTCTGAAGCGCCGTAAACAATCCGCCCGGTTTGTGCCCAGCCAAGCGCACCGGCACACATGGCGCAGGGTTCGAGAGTAACATATAGCGTGCAGTCGTTCAGGTATTTTCCGCCAAGAAGGTTAGCAGCGGCTGTTATGGCCTGCATTTCGGCATGGGCTGTTACATCATTCAGGGTTTCGGTTAAATTATGCGCGCGGGCAATAATTTTATTGTTGGCCACTACCACGGCGCCCACCGGAATCTCTCCTTCGTCGAAAGCCTGAACCGCTTCGGCAAAGGCTTTTTTCATAAAATAATCGTCACCAAACGGCTCAATCATATATCTCAGCTTGAGGCGGTGAAATTGCTAAAATCTTCTTATTTTCGCAACCAATTCTAAAAAAAGGTATCATGTACAGAACACATACGTGTGGAGAACTAAGAGCAGAACATATCGGACAAACAATTACGCTGGCCGGCTGGGTTCAACGGATTAGGGACTTGGGCGCCATGTCGTTTATCGATTTGCGCGACCGCTACGGCATTACGCAGTTGGTTGTCGATGAAAATACCTCGGCAAATGTGTCTGAGGTGCTGGAACAATTGGGCCGTGAGTTTGTGATTCAGGCCACCGGAACCGTTCGCGAGCGTTCGAGCAAAAACAAAAACATGGCAACCGGAGACGTTGAAATTGAACTTACAGGGTTGAAGGTTTTGAGTCCTTCAGCCGTTCCACCTTTTACCATCCAGGATGATACCGATGGCGGCGATGATCTGCGCATGAAATACCGATACCTCGATTTAAGAAGAAATGTCGTGCGCAAAAACCTCGAACTGCGCGCCCAAATGGCTCATGCTGTACGTTCGTACCTCACTGAAAATGGTTTTATTGAAACAGAAACGCCGGTGCTTATCAAGTCCACACCCGAGGGCGCCCGCGATTTTGTAGTGCCTTCGCGTATGAATCCGGGCGAATTTTACGCCCTGCCGCAATCGCCGCAAATTTTTAAACAGTTGCTGATGGTGGCGGGGTTCGACAAATATTTTCAGATTGTAAAATGTTTCAGGGATGAGGACCTGCGTGCCGACCGCCAGCCGGAGTTTACCCAAATCGACTGCGAGATGTCGTTTGTGGAGCAGGAAGACGTTTTAAATGCGTTTGAAGGGCTAACAAAATATACGTTCAAAAAAGTTTTGAATGTGGAAGTGGAAAACTTCCCGCGAATGCCCTACTCCACCGCCATTGAAAAATACGGCTCGGATAAACCGGATATTCGCTTTGAAATGTTATTGCACGATATTACAGTACAGGCGCAGGGAAAAGGCTTCGGAATTTTCGATTCAGCAGAATATATCGGCGCCATTTGTGCCAAAGGCTGTGCCGAATATTCCCGGAAACAAATCGACGAACTGACCGACTGGGTGAAACGTCCGCAAATTGGCGCCAAAGGAATGGTTTATGTGAAATACAATGTTGACGGCAGCTTCAAATCATCGGTGGATAAGTTCTATTCAACCGAAGCTATAAAAACCTGGGCAGAAGTTCTTGGCGCAGAACCGGGTGATTTAATCCTGGTGCTTTCAGGTGACAAAGCGAAAACCATGGATGCGCTCGGCACATTACGACTGGAAATGGGGAACCGGCTGGGATTGCGGAAAAAGGGAACGTTCAGACCACTTTGGGTCGTCGATTTCCCCTTGCTGGAATGGGACGAAGAGAGCAAACGGTTTTTCGCCATGCACCATCCGTTTACGTCGCCAAAGCCGGAAGATATTGCCCTGCTGGATACCGACCCCGGAAAAGTGCGCGCCAATGCCTACGACCTCGTAATCAACGGAGTGGAAATCGGCGGCGGTTCTGTACGAATTTTCGATTCGGAATTGCAGGCCAAAATGTTCGACATTCTTGGTTTTACACCGGAACAGGCCAAAGCACAATTCGGATTTCTGATGAATGCCTTTAAATATGGTGCACCGCCGCACGCCGGAATTGCATTTGGTTTCGACCGGCTGGTTTCGCTGTTTGCCGGTTTGGACTCCATTCGCGATGTAATTGCTTTTCCGAAAAACAACGCCGGCCGCGATGTAATGAACGATTCGCCATCGCCCATTGCTAAAGAGCAGTTGGATGAATTGTACCTGCAACTTAAAAAACAATAGAAAAATTCTTAAAAATTGAACATTTTTAAAAATAAATCGACTAATTCAAACCTCCAAACAGATAAACATTTGTTTTTAAACAAAATCATTTCTAAATTTATCCAAAAATATAAATCAAAAATTATTATTAAGTTAATACCAAAAATATTTATAAAGAAGTATAATCACCTTCGTAATCGAAGCCACTTATTAGAGAAAGGGTCAATCCTAAATGTACTAATTGAAATTTAAGCAGTTGTACTGCTGTTTCACTATGATACAAACAAATAAAAAAGGGAAAAACAGGTATTTTCATTACCAAAAAGAAATTCTGAATACCATATCAGAAACAGCTTCTTTTATCGATAAAAACTACCGGTATGTGTTTGTAAACACAGCATTCAACAAATTTTTCAAAAAAGAAACGGAAGAAGTAATTGGGAAAAAGGTGAACGAATTGTGGAATTCAGATGATTTCACACATAAAATCCGACCGGCAATGGAAAAATGTATGCGCGGAAAACCGGTTTTTATGTTATTTGAAGGAATAATTCCAACGGGTGAAAGTAAAATTCTGGAATGGAATTTTTATCCGCACCGAAATGCCGGAGGAAGAATAGATGGATTAATTTCAACGGCAAAAGATGTAACAGAACACAAAAAAGCAGAGCAGGCTCTGCTTGAAAGTGAAGCTCGTTTTAAAGAATTAAATGCCACAAAAGATAAACTTTTCTCCATTATTGGCCACGATTTGAAAGGCCCGTTAAACAATATCCTGGGATTCTCGGAATTGATTGATCAGAATTTTGAAAATTTTTCCGAACAGGAGATAAAACAATACATAAAGTTAATTTATAAATCGTCGCTTACGGTTACCGATTTACTTGAAAATTTGCTTACCTGGTCGCGGGCACAAAGAGATATTTTAACCGTTTCGCCGCACAATATTGCTGTTTATTTTACGGTTGAAAGATGTTTTGGACAATTAATTCAAAACGCATTGCACAAAGAGATTCGACTGAAAAACAACGTGCTCCCCGATACTGTGGTTTATGCCGACGAAGAAATGATATCCACCGTCATCAGGAACCTTATTTCCAATGCCATTAAGTTTACCAACCGCGGAGGTACTATATCAGTAATTGCACAATCTTTTGCTGAACATACGGTAATCGGAATAAAAGACACGGGTATTGGAATAGAATCCGATAAAATTTCACTGCTTTTCCAACCCAACGAAAGCCAGTCGATTCCAGGCACAGAAGGCGAAAAAGGTACCGGCCTGGGGCTTATCATTTGTAAAGATTTTGTGGAAAAAAACAACGGAGAAATCTGGGCTGAAAGTTCACCGGGGCAAGGAACAACTTTTTGGTTAAAACTGCCTTCACAACAACCTGATAAAAAAAAGGATTAAACTGTATTTCAACAATTTAACCCTTTCAAAAGTCGGGGTAGCCGGATTTTACTCGTCTATTACAACCGCCTTTTTATCAATTATTTACGTCAGTGTCAAAATTTTGGGTCACCGTTTAGTTCACATTTACTAAAAAGAACGTTTTTATCATGTTCAATTTTAACAACGTAAAAATAAGATTTTTTTCAAAAATTTGGGATAACTTCTATTTCATTTAGGTAGTGTATGTGACAGGAAGAATACGAGTGTTGAATATTTCACTTTCTGTTTTAAATCAAACTAAATTTTCTTTCAGGATGGTTTT
>CAZXHP010000065.1:0-17823 GCA_964639655.1 uncultured Mariniphaga sp. | reverse complement strand
CTCTCGGATCCGTAATTACCCCGGTAACCGCAGCGGCTGCGGCTGTCAGCGGACTGGCCAGCATGGTGCGTGCCCCTGGTCCCTGGCGGCCTTCAAAATTCCGGTTCGAAGTGGAAACGGCGTATTTGCCTTCCGGTATTTTATCGTCGTTCATGGCCAGACAAGCGGAACATCCGGGCTGCCGGAGTTCAAATCCTGCTGCTTCCAGGATTTTGTCCAAACCTTCGGCGCGAATTTGTTTTTCTACCTGCTGCGAACCCGGCACGAGCCAGGCGGTTACATTGTTCGCTTTTTTGCGGCCTTTTACAAAACCGGCAAACGTCCGGAAATCTTCGATTCTGCCGTTGGTGCAACTTCCCACAAAAACATAATCCACTTTTTTGCCCAGCATTTGTTCCCCTTCGTGGTATCCCATATATTGCAACGATTTCAGGAAAGTGTTTTTGTCGCTGCCCTCCATACCGTTTGTCACCGGAATACTTTTTGTAATACCTACACCCATTCCCGGGTTTGTACCGTAAGTTATCATGGGTTCAATATCATCGGCGCTGAATGTATATTCGGTGTCGAAAACTGCGCCTTCATCGCTTTTTAGTTCGCGCCAGCGGGTTACGGCTTTCTCCCACTCTTCACCTTTTGGCGCATATTGCCGGCCTTTAACATAGTTGATGGTAGTTTCGTCGGGTGCAATCATCCCGCCGCGTGCACCGCTTTCTATGCTCAGATTGCAAAGTGTCATCCGGCCTTCCATGGAAAGACTGGTGATGGCCGAACCTGCATATTCGATAAAATGGCCGGTTCCGCCGCTGGTTGAGATTTGAGAAATGATGTAAAGGGCAATATCTTTTGCAGTTACTCCTTTTTTGAGTTTGCCGTTAACGGTAATCCGCATTTTTTTGGGTTTGGGCTGCATAATGCTCTGGCTGGCGAGCACCATTTCCACTTCGCTGGTTCCAATTCCGAATGCAATGGCGCCAAATGCTCCGTGAGTGGAAGTATGACTGTCGCCGCAAACGATGGTCATTCCCGGTTGTGTAAGACCAAGTTCGGGGCCGATAATGTGGACAATCCCGTGTCCGTCGCTTTGCAAATCATGGTATTTGATTCCATGCTCTGCACAATTTTTTTTCAGCATTTCCACCTGGTGGCGCGACAATTCGTCCATAATGGTAAGGTGCTGGTTTTCGGTAGGCACATTATGGTCGGGTGTAGCCGTAGTCTGGTCGGGTCGGAATACTTTCAGTCCCCGTTTTTTTAATCCCAGAAAGGCTACCGGACTGGTCACTTCATGAATCAAATGCCGGTCGATGTACAACACATTGGGACCGCCGTCCACTTGTTTTACCACATGCGCATCCCAAATTTTATCAAACAATGTTTTTACTTCCATATTTTAAACTCTTTTCTGAGTACGTAAATCATTATACTTTAAACTTTGAACTTTGAACTCTTTACTGCGCCACAGGCAGTTTATTCACTGCATCGAGGAATGCTTCCACCGAAGCGGTCACAATATCGGTATGCGCACCAAATCCATGGAAAATACCGTCGTTGTATTCAATTTGCATGTGCACTTTTCCAATGTCGTCGCTTCCGCGGGTGATCGCCTGCACCAGAAACTCCTCAATAGTAACCTGCCGGTGGATAATTTGTTTAACCGCTTTAATAGCTGCGTCCACCGGACCATTTCCTGAAGAAGTAGCCTCAAATTTTTCACCTGAAATATCCAGTCTGACTATCGCCATAGGCGTAAGATTCTTTCCGGTTAAAACCTGCAGAAAGTCGAGCTTAATGCGGCGTTCCTGGCGGGTGGCATCGCCAACCAGCAGCGCAATATCGTCGTCGCGAATATCTTTTTTCCTGTCGGCCAGTTTCAGGAATTGTTCATAAACTTCATCCAGTTTTTCTTTGGTAAGTTCAAATCCCAGTAACTCCAGCCTGTGTTTCAGTGCGGCACGTCCGCTTCTTGCGGTAAGGAGAATCGACGATTCGTTGATCCCCACGTCAGCCGGATCCATAATTTCATAATTTTCGCGGTGTTTCAGCACGCCATCCTGGTGAATTCCCGAGGAGTGTGCAAATGCATTGCGGCCCACCACTGCTTTGTTGGGTTGCACCGGCATGTTCATCAATCGCGAAACCAACCGGCTGGTGCTGTAAATATTTTTTGTGTTTATGCCTGTGTCGATGCCCAAAACGGCATACCTGCTTTTCAGCGCCATAACCACTTCTTCCAGAGAAGTATTTCCGGCGCGTTCACCAATCCCGTTGATGGTGACCTCGGCCTGGCGGGCACCGTTTATAATACCCGAAATGGTATTTGCAGTGGCCATGCCCAAATCATTGTGGCAATGGGTGGATATGACGGCTTTGTGAATATTTTTAACATTTTCAACGAGGTATTTTATTTTTTCGCCGAATTCGTAAGGCAGGGTATAGCCTGTTGTATCAGGAATATTCACTACTGTGGCGCCGGCTTTAATTACAGCTTCTATTACTTTTGCCAGGTATTCGTTCTCGGTGCGTCCTGCATCTTCGGCATAAAACTCCACATCTTCCACGTATTTTTTTGCATATTTTACCGCTTCGACAGCCCGTTCGAGAATGGCATCGGGATTTGAATTGAGTTTGTACTTAATGTGGTAGGGCGAGGTTCCTATTCCCGTGTGGATACGTCCTTTTTTGGCGTATTTTAGCGATTCGGCAGCTACATCAATGTCTTTCTGTACTGCGCGGGTAAGGGCACAAATGGTTGGCCATGTCACCGCTTTTGAAATTTCCACTACCGATTCGAAATCGCCGGGGCTCGAAATAGGAAAACCGGCTTCAATAATATCGACGCCCAAATCCTGCAAGGCCCTCGCAACTTCAATCTTTTCAACCGTATTCAGCTGACAACCCGGAACCTGCTCGCCATCGCGCAGGGTGGTGTCGAAAATGAAAAGTCTGTCACTCATGTTTGTTTTTTTATTAATTGTTTTTTTTCTATGAAAAAAGCCATCCTCTTTATCTGAGAATGGCCTATTCCGTTTCTTGCTTTATTATTAACAACACACCATTCTCATTTCTCCCTGATTAGAAGAATAATACCAATAAGGAGGCTGAGAAGAGCTATGTTGTTGCGTAAATTCATTCTTTATCTCTTACGATTTGCTGCAAATATTGGAATATTTTTTTAAAATGAAAACATATTGACTCTTTTTATTAATAAAAATTAATAAACAGATTGTTTTGTCTGAATTTAAACCGGAAAACTGAATATTATTATCAGGTTACCGGATTTTTAAGTTAAAGGGTAAGTATTTTAACACTAACCGGCTCCTCTGATTTTGCAACAGTTAAAAATTCAGCGGTTTTATAAATCCGAAGTTGGATGTGTGTTTGTTACTTCTTCTTCGGGGGTGACAGACGGTTGGATGCGTGGAAATACATCATGCCGGGAAAGTGGGCGCAGATGAATTTTCCATTCGAAGCCGCTAAGGGTTTTTTCTTCTTCGGTAAGTGCAAACAGCGGTTTCAAAACACCTTCGGGTTTTTGAAAAAAGGAAATACCGAAAATTTTTCCCTCTTTAAACCGAATGGAAATACGGCTGCTTTCCACGCGGTTCAGTCCAATTATTCCTTCATCCTGCCGGGCATAATAAAGCGTTTGTCCGTTGCCGTTTACATCAATTCTGTTGAGTTCATTATTTATCACATATCCAACCATCAGCTTTCCTTTGATCTGGTCGAAACGGCCCGAGTCGAGTTTTGAAATGATAAAACCGTTATTGTTGAGGTGGAGTTCGTCCGGACTATCGGTATTTTGTTTCATTTCAATCTGGTCGGCACTCAGTTGGTGGACTTCTGACCAAATGACAGGATTTTTGTACAACTGCACCACTGAATCTTTAGTGAAATAAACCAGCGAATCGCAAACACCCTGAATGTCGTCGCGATAAAAACGGGTTCCGTAATAGGCAAGAATAATTTTTTCTCCTTCAATGGTATCGGGTATAGTGCGAAGTGTATCAGCATGCATGAACAAGGTATCGGTTTCTGAATACATCATAAAAAGTGCTGAATCGGTAACTGTGGCAATTTCCAGCTTGTCGTTGTAATCGGAAACGTTTCCGGTAACAATTACTTTATTTTCGAAATCTTCCATGTGGACATTTCCCAATGCTTTCCCGTTTCCATCTTCCTCGTTGTATTTTATATAATTGGCTTTCAGCTGCTGGGTTTCATTGTAAACCAACGGGTTTTTAAGCAATTCGGCTTCACCGGTGTTGGTATCGTACCATCCATCTTCGGCATACAGCGTATTTGAAGAATCGCGAATGGTGGTCGGACCAACAATATACAAACGCCCGGTTTCGGTATTGTAGAGTAATGTGTCGCTTTCGAGGGTATAATTATCGCTGAACGCCTCCACATTCTGATAAAAATGAATGAGATCTTCATCGATAAAATATTTGCCGATTACACTGGTCAGCGTATTGGTACTGTCCACAATTTTTCCGTTGTCTTCGTAGTATCCGATATTTGCTGTCATATCGTAATCGAGCGTATCGGTATAAAGGGTTGTACTTTTATTAATCAGGCGGACATCCCGGAAAGCCCGCGCATGGCTGATGTCTCCGTTATAGTAAATTTCACGGGCATACAGGTTGAGTGTATCGCCCTGGTTGATACGCACATTGCCAAACGCATCGACCCTGTTAGTGCCTGTGTAGGTGTAGGCGCTGTCGGCCCACATTAAAATGCCTTCGTGCCTAATGCGCAACGGGCTTCCAATCAGGCGCTGGGCATTCGGGGCTATCTTTTCATCAGCTTCAAGGAAATCAGCTTCTTCTATGATAATTTCCCTTTTTTGCTGGGCAAAGCCGGGCAGTGCAACAAGAAAAAGCAACAAAACCATTGCCATTCTCACGCCAAAAGGAGATAAAGACTGAACAAAGTCGTTCAGAATAGTTTGCCTGCATATTTTATGTATTCCCGACAATGTCACTTTTGTTTTTCTCCTTTTTTTTGATTTTGTTTTTAAAACCGCTGCCGGAAGGGAGTGCCAATTACAACAGTTGTTTAATAATTTGATCGATTGAAATATTTTCGGCTTCGGCCTTGTAATTTTTAATAATCCGGTGCCTCAAAATGGAAGGCGCCACTGCTTTCACGTCCTCAATATCCGGAGAATATTTTCCGTGCAGGGCGGCGTGTGTTTTTGCACCTACTACCAGGTATTGCGACGCCCGTGGTCCGGCGCCCCATTTCAGATATTGCCCGGCAACCTGCGCAGTCATTCCGTTGTCGGGGCGGGTTTTAGCAGCCAGCGTGACAGCATAATTCAACACATTATCGTTTATGGGTATTTTTCGAATAATATCCTGAAAAGAAATGATTTCGTCACGTGAAATCACCACATCCAAATCGAAGTGAAGGGTTGATGTCGTGTTTTTAACAATGGTAATTTCGTCTTCATATTTGGGATAATCGAGCCAAACCGAAAACATAAACCGGTCGAGCTGAGCCTCGGGCAGGGGATAAGTTCCTTCCTGTTCGATGGGGTTTTGAGTGGCCAGCACAAAAAACGGGCTTTCCAGTTCGAACCGCTGTCCGGCGGCCGTAACCGAACGTTCCTGCATCGCTTCCAGCAATGCCGACTGTGTTTTTGGCGGTGTTCGGTTTATTTCGTCGGCCAGAATGATATTGGCAAACAGTGGGCCCTGAATAAATTTAAACTGTCGTTCCTTGTCAAGAATTTCAGTTCCGATAATATCTGAAGGCATCAGATCTGGCGTGAACTGAATGCGGTTATATTTCAACCCCAGAATTTTAGCAATTGTGGTTACCAAAAGGGTTTTTGCCAGCCCGGGCACACCAATCAGTAAAACATGACCCCGGCTAAAAAGCGACACCATCACCTGGGTAATGACTTCGTCCTGACCATAAATTACTTTTGAGATTTCTTTTTTTAACTCGTCGTATTTTTTGCGCAATGCATCCAGCGCTTCCACGTCGTTTTTAAAATTCATTTTTACGATATACTTTATTAAAATGAAGGGATTGTGCCGTTACTTTATCCAGTTGTCGAACTCGAAATTGCAGTTGGCGTAAGTATTATCAATCCTGATGTAGGTTTGCGCCTGCTTATCTGCAATCCATTGTTGCAGTGCTTTTTCTCTTTTTTTGGTCAGGAATAAATCGGCGAGGTGCTGATAATCGTTCTGCAGGTTGGCCCTGTGACCTTCAATTTTATCGACCAGTTTAATAATAGTGTAAACCGATTGCCTGCTTTCCGGATCAATCGTTTCAAACGGGTCGGATATTTCACCGATTTTAAGATTCGAGATTATCTTGCTAACGCTTCCATCCAGTTCTTCAACGGTAAATTTTGACGAAAGTGTATTGGGATTAATAGCTATTCCGCCGTTATTCCGGGTGTTTTTATCGGAGGAGAACCGCACTGCAGCCTGGGCGAATGTAATTTCTTCCTTACGGATTAATTGCGCCAGGCTGTCTAATCTGCTAATAGCCTGCTCTTTAGCTTCTGTCGAAATTTTGGGTGTCATTAAAATATGGCGGGTATTTACTTTATCTGCCCTCCGGTCGATAAGCTGAATGATGTGGTAGCCGAATTCACTTTCAACTACATTCGATATTTTATCGCTTTTAAGGCTAAAAGCTGCAGCAGCATATTCCGGATCGAGTTGTGCGCGTCCCTGATAACCAATTTCGCCTCCGTTACTGGCCGAGGGGCCTTCTGAATACATAACTGCCATGGCCGCAAAACTCGAACCTTCTTCAATCCTTCGTTTTAAATCGCGTAATTCTGCTTTTACCCGGTTTTGCTCTTCCAGTTCTATTTCGGGACGAATGGTAATTTGCGCATATTCGTATTGTGTGGGAATTGTAGGGATTTCTTCTTCAGGCAAATTGCGGTAGAACTGACGCACTTCTGATGGCGTAGCCGTAATGTCCTGTACAATTTTATTTCGCATTTGGGAACTAAGCAACTGTTCGCGAATAACAAGACGCATTTCTGCCCTGATGTCGGCAATGGGTTTTTTGAAGAAATTTTCCACAGCCCGTTCGGAGCCAAAATGTGCGACATACATTTGAATTTGTCCGTCCATTTGCTGATTCACCTGACTGTCGGTAACTTCAATCAATGTGTCGAGCTCAGCTTCGGCCACAAGTAGTTTGTCGATAAGATAATTTTCAAGAATTTCACATTTCATGTCTCCATCGGATGTTATTCCCTGTGCTTGTTGATCCATATACATTTTTTCGATATCGGATTTTAAGACAATATTTCCTCCTACCACGGCAACAATCTGATCAACAACCTTATCCTGACCAAAAACACTGTTTGTTGCAAACATGGCAAGCATGGCAAATATTACGAGTTGTAAAGCCTTATTCTGTTTCATCTGTTTCTGAATTATAAATTTTAAAACTGTTTTTATTCGTTCCTTCCCGAAAAATATTGTCTTCCACCTGTTTCAGGAATTCAATTTTTCTTCGGTTCAAAATTAAACTTTTAATTTTATCCCGCACATACTCCACCGGGGCCTGTTGATTTCTGAGTAAATAGTCCTGAATGGAAACAAGGTAATAGTAGCTGGAATCGGTATGTTCTATAAATTGGTTTTGCGGTAAATACCTGTCCGGATTTTCAATTGACAGCGGCAGGTTCTGCATTAAGGCGTCCAGTTCGATCCACTGTTCAGCATAAATGCCAAAACTCTTTGCATATTGTAAACAATAGTCTCTGATTTCGCTGATGCCGGGCGCCGAGGTGTCGCTGGTTAATTCTTTCAGCATCGGTGGATTGGCGAATTCGGCCGGGATTTTTATAAACACGGCTTTCACGATGGCCTTTGTCAATTTAAAATTTTCAGCATTTTGATTGTAGTATTCCGTTATTTCCGAATCAGTTACGGTGGTGTCCATACGTTGCGCCATCAGCTCATTTTTGTACCTGAAAATAATGAGGGAATTCCTGTACTCTTCGAGTTCGCGTGAAACATTTTTCAGATCGGGCGAAAGATTTTCTTCGGCTTTTTGCAAAACAAGTTCCTGCCTCACCCACTTTCTGATGTAATCATCGGCCATGGCTGCACTGTCTTCCGGTTCCAGGTTATTTGGAATTACTGCCGCTACCGCGGAAAGCAACAGCTTTTTATTACCTGCTTCGGCAACCACCTTGTCGCTGTCGGGTTCCTTCGGTTCGCACCCAAAAACTGAGAGTGCGGCTAAAATCAGCACATAATATTTAACAAGTTGTTTAAACATGCGGTATCGATTTTAGCAGTTTTTTGTTCACTTTTACCTTATATTTTTTATGCAGCTTTTTTAACCAGTTTTTCTCCAAAAAGTTTTGGTATTCCGAAATATACAAACCACGGGCTTCTTCCAGTGTTTTAGGCTCCGGCGGAGTTAAATCGCCTCTTATAAAAGTCAGGTCTGAATTAAATCCTGAAGGTTTTACAGCGTTCCAAACGTAATAATCAACGGTTGAATTGGTGCCTTTTTCCCAGGCGCCCTTTTCAATTTTAATGGCTTGTTCCGCTTTATTTATTAAGTCTTTAATTTCCTCTACGGGCATTTCTGCATCAAAATATTTTTCGGCTTCTTCCCTTATTTCTGTGTTTTTGCAGTTTATTATCAACCCTTTAAAGCGTTCGTCCCACATGAATTTGTTTTTGTATTCCCGATAAAAGCTTTGAAGTCCGGTAGAATCTTCAGCGGCAAAATTCCATATTTTTTCTTCCATAATATTAAAAAGCAGCAAGCCGTCGTGGTACTCCTGCATCAGGTATCGGAATTCAGGATACTTTTCTTCAAGCTGAGCATCTTCAAAAGCAATAATTTCAGCGTCCACCCATTCTTCGAAATAATTGGAGTAGTTCCCCGAAACGGAGTTTTTATTTTGAAGAAAGTTGGTAAAGTTTTCTGTAAAGAATTTTTTATCGCTCAACGAAAAAAGGAGCAGATTTTCCGGTTTGTTTTTTTCCAAATTCAGCGATTTTATTTTTTGAATGTTCGCATTGTTTTCTGCGTAACCGTACTCTTTTTTCAGTTTCTCAATAAATACTTTTTTGGTGCTGTTGCTGCGTTCCGGGTCTTTTTTTATCCGGGCTTCGATATCTGCACGAACTTCTTCCAGCGGGGGCACCGGTCGATGTCCTGTTTTTTTTATGATGTGAAATCCAAACGGAGTTTCCACCGGTTGGGAAATGTCGCCGGTATTTTTCAGGGCAAAGGCCGCTTTCGAAAATTCAGGAATCATACGACCTGCCGAAAACCAGGGCATTTCGCCACCCTGAAGGGCGGACCGTTTGTCGTCGGAATGTTTTTTGGCCAGTTCAGCAAAATCGGCGCCGCTGAGCAGTTTACGATAAATGGAATCAATTTCCGATTTCAGGAGGTTTTTATCGAAATCCGGTTCTCCCTGCGGAAACATTTTCATAATGTGTGCTACCTGAATTTCGCCCTGGTTTTCGCGCACATCGTGTACTTTTACCAGATGATAGCCAAACGCTGTACGCACCGGTTCAGAAATTTCGCCGGGTGGCGTGTTGAAAGCGACATTCTCGAAGGGAGCAACCAATTGGAATGCGGTGAAATAGCCGAGGTCACCCCGGTTCGTTTTTGCCGACGGGTCTTCGCTGTATTCTGCGGCGGCATCGTTAAAGTCCCTGCCGTTCAGTATTTCGTTGCGAACTTTCCATGTTTTTTCCAACGCGGCTTGTTCCTGTTCCGGGCTGGCATTTTCGGGTAATCTGAAAAGAATATGACTGGCGTTCACATCGGTTTTCATTCGCTGGTAAAGGTCATCAACCAGCTTTTCGTCGTATTGCATGTCGGTAAGATAAGGAGCTGCCAGCTCTTTCCGGTAGCCGGCCAGCTCTTCCCTGAACGCTCTAGCGGTGTCCATTTTCAGGTTCATGGCTTCCACCACTTTCAGTTTAAAATCGATGTACAAATCCAAATAATCTTTTGGCGATTTAATATCAGACTGATCCAAAAGGTTTTGGTTATTTTTCCTGTAAATGCGCTCAAATTCATCCCTGGTTATTTCGGTTTCATCAATTTTAATCAGCACTTTATTTTTTTGTGCGGTAACCAGGTTGGTACTTGAAAATACTGCAAGAACCAAGAGTAATTGACAAATTCCTTTCATATACCGGTTATAATGTTTATCTGCTGCTGTAATTGGGTGCTTCACGCGTTATGGAAACATCGTGCGGATGGCTTTCCTGAACTCCCGCGTTCGTAATTTTTGTGAATTTTGCCTGATGCAGTTGTTCAATATTTATTGCACCACAGTACCCCATTCCGGCGCGTAAGCCTCCAAGGAGCTGGTAAAGCACTTCGTACAACGTACCTTTGTAAGGAACCCGGGCCGCAATTCCTTCGGGAACCAGTTTTTTAATGTCTTCTTCCATATCCTGAAAATAGCGGTCTTTCGAACCTTTTTGCATCGCTTCGATGGACCCCATTCCGCGGTACGATTTGAATTTTCTTCCCTGGTAAAGAATGGTCTCACCCGGAGATTCTTCCACGCCGGCAAACAGTCCGCCGGCCATTACCGAATTGGCTCCGGCGGCAATGGCTTTTACAATGTCGCCGGAATAGCGCACTCCTCCATCGGCAATTACCGGAATTCCGCTTCCTTTGATGGCTTTCGCCACACTGTAAACCGCCGAAAGCTGCGGGATTCCCACGCCGGCAATCACACGTGTAGTACAAATAGAACCCGGCCCTATTCCCACTTTAACCGCGTCGGCGCCGGCTTTTACCAGAGCTTTTGCAGCTTCTTCGGTACCGATATTTCCGGCAACAATATCTTTTTCAGGGTATTTTGTTTTTATACGTTTTAACATTTCAACCACACCTTTCGAATGCCCGTGGGCGGTATCAATAACCAGTGCGTCCACCTGTGCTTTCATCAGTTCGTCAACGCGATCCATGGTATTTTCGGCAATTCCAATACCTGCAGCCACCCGCAACCGGCCTTTTTCATCTTTACAGGCCAGCGGTTTGTCTTTGGCTTTGGTAATGTCCTTGTAAGTTACCAGTCCAATAAGTTTGTTGTTTTTATCTACCACCGGAAGTTTTTCAATTTTATAATGCTGAAGGATTTCCGCTGCTTTTTCCAGGTCGGTCGATTCAGTGGTGGTAACCAGATTTTCGCTGGTCATCACCTGTTTAATGGGGCGGTTCATGTCTTTTTCAAACCGCAGGTCGCGGTTGGTTACAATTCCCTGAAGATGGCCCTCTTTGTCAACCACCGGAATACCGCCAATTTTATACTGGGCCATTATTCCCAATGCATCGGCAACCTTTTTATCCTGAGTAATGGTAATGGGATCGTAAATCATACCGTTTTCAGCGCGTTTAACGGTGGTCACCTGGTGCGCCTGATCCTCGATGTCCATATTTTTATGAATAACCCCAATTCCCCCTTCGCGGGCTATGGCAATGGCCATTTTGTGTTCGGTAACTGTGTCCATGGCCGCAGTAACAATGGGTGCATTTATAATTATGGAGCGTGAAAAGTGGGAAGTCAGGTCCACTTCACGAGGTAAAACTTCTGAATATGAAGGAACTAAAAGAACATCGTCGAATGTTAAACCTTCAAAAATTACTTTATCTGAAAAAAATGACATGGGCTACTTTTTTTGTTTTAAATTAAAGCGCAAAACTACAAAAAATTAGGTTATTGCTTATTAATTATACACTGAATGCCGGCAATCAGACTAATAAAAATTGTTAAACTGTAAAACCGGCGGGAATTATTAATTTTACCGGCTACTGCTGTTTCAGGTAATAATTTTGACTGCGGCTGAATGGAAGATTTTAACCAAATATTGAACCGCTACTGGGGGTACGACGATTTCAGATCGCTGCAACTGGATATTATTAAATCAGTTGCTTCGGGGAAGGATACGCTGGGACTGATGCCCACCGGAGGGGGAAAATCCATTACTTTCCAGGTTTATTCGCTTTCCCGGAAAGGGGTTTGTATTGTGATTACGCCGCTTATTGCACTGATGAAAGACCAGGTTGAAAATCTTCAGAAAAAAGGAATCAGGGCGTTGAAAATTCACAGCGGAATGTCGCAAATGGAAATAAAAGTGACGCTCGACAATGCGGTGTGGGGCGACTACAAGTTTCTTTACGTTTCGCCCGAACGGTTAAATTCGGAATACTTTAAGGAAAGACTGGCTAAAATGGACGTAAACCTGATTGCAGTCGATGAAGCGCACTGTATTTCGCAATGGGGATACGATTTCAGGCCCAGTTACATGAATATCATTCAGTTGCGGGAGCTGTTGCCTGGCGTAACATTTCTGGCATTAACGGCTACCGCTACTCCCAAAGTTGTGGAAGACATTCAGGAAAAGCTGGGGTTTGAAAGGCCCAACGTTTTAAACATGTCTTTTCAGCGCGAAAACCTGAGTTATCTGGTTCGGCACCGCGAGGATAAAATGGGGTATTTGCTGGAGACACTGAAGAACGTAAAAGGCTCTGGAATAGTTTACTCCCGCAGTCGGAAAGGAACGCGCGAAATTGCAGCCGAGCTCAGAAAAAATAAAATTTCTGCCGATTTTTACCACGCCGGACTGAGCACCGGTGTGCGTCATGAAAAACAGGACGACTGGCTTGCAGGAAAAACCCGCGTGATTGTGGCTACCAATGCATTTGGAATGGGCATTGACAAACCTGACGTGCGGTTTGTGGTTCATGCCGATCCGCCCGATTCACTGGAAGCATATTTCCAGGAGGCGGGAAGGGCAGGGCGAGACGGAAAAAAAGCAGCGGCTGTTTTGTTGTTCAACAATGCCGATGTAACCAAACTGAAAAAGCATGTTACGGTTGCATTTCCGGAACCGGAAAACATAAAACGAATTTACCAGGCTTTGTGCAACTACCTGCAGGTGGCCGAAGGTTTTGGAAAAGGACAGTCGTTTGAATTTAGCCTTCAGGATTTCGCGCAGAATTTCAGATTTCAGCAGGCGATGGTTTACAACAGCCTGAAAATTTTACAACGTGAAGGTTACCTGGAATTTACCGAGGACATGGACAATCCGTCGCGGATTTATTTTACGGTTTCGCGCGACGATTTGTATAAATTCCAGGTAGCGAACGAGTCGTTTGATGTATTTGTAAAATTGATTCTTCGCTCATATACCGGCTTGTTTAACGGCTATGTAAATATCGACGAGGAGCTGCTGGCCCGACGAGCCGGACTGGACCACGACACCGTTTACAATTATTTGAAACACCTGCGTAAATCTAAAATTATCGATTACGTTCCCCGCAACCGAAATCCGTTTATTTATTTCAGCAAGGAAAGAATCAGTCTGAACCGGCTGAAAATAACAAAAGAAAATTACGATTACCGGAAAAAAGATTTTCTGAAAAGGGTGGGGGCAGTCATTCATTATGCTACCAGTAAAACCACGTGCCGAAGCCAGTTGCTTTTGCAGTATTTCGGAGAAAACGACTCGCCGGAATGTGGCATTTGCGATGTTTGCCAGTCACTTAGAAATATGGGACTTAGCGTTTTTGATTTTAATGAAACCAGCCGGCAGGTACAAAAAATACTGGAGACTCCATGCACGTATGAAAATCTTCTGTTAAAACTGAAAGGAAAGCAGGACATAATGATGGAAGTGGTGAAGTGGCTAATCGACAATAAAACCATTGTTGTGCGGGTGGACAGGAAACTGGAGTGGAAAGCATAGCGGATGGATCCATAAAAATCGCGTTGTCGTAATCGGCCCGTAAGTTTGTCGAAATACCCCTCTTCAAGATTAATATATTGCCCCTACATTTGCTTCCATTCAATTGAACAACACATGCACAACAATTTTAGATGAACCGGCTTCAAAAAAATAGAATAACACAGAACAATTTAACCAGGTGGTACACGGTGACGCTTTTTAATACCACTTTTTTTATGAGGATTAAAAATCACAGAAACCTTACCATTCATTTTTTTGAAAGCAGTTGGAACATAAACATCGGAAGGGTGAAGCAAATTGGCGCTATAACCCGCATACGGAGCCAATCGGCATACTCCGAAAAATTTTTCAGACTCAACTTTAAACCAATAAAAGAGTTATTGGTTTGTATGAAACGATAAAACACAGAAGCAAGCAATCATGAAAAACGAGACAGAAGCCACTTCGCGAACTTCCGTTTGGCAGGAACTCAAAAATGCCATAAAGGGAACCGAAGCCGATTATACACAGATCGGCATGAAAAAAGCGATTTTTTTATTGGCCGTGCCAATGATTCTGGAATTGATAATGGAGTCCACCTTTGCCGTTGTGGACATCTACTTTGTGGGCAGACTGGGTGCATCGGCTGTGGCAACTGTCGGGCTTACGGAAACTTACCTGTTTTTGCTGTACTCCATTGCCATGGGACTTTCAATGGCGGTAACGGCAATTATTGCCCGGCGAATTGGAGAGAAAAACAAAGAAGAAGCCGGGATTTCGGCTATCCAATCCATTTTTATTGCAATCCTGGCGTCTGTACCGTTTAGTATTGCCGGAATTTTCTTTGCAAAAGATTTACTTGCGTTAATGGGAGCCGACGAATGGGCCCTTGAAACAGGCTACCGCTACACTCAATGGATGCTTGGAGGAAATGGTGTGATTATGCTGCTTTTTATTATTAATGCCATTTTCAGGGGAGCGGGCGATGCTGCTATTGCCATGCGCATACTTTGGATTTCAAACGGAATTAATATTATACTCGATCCGCTGCTCATTTTTGGTCTCGGGCCTTTCCCCGAATTGGGGATTGAAGGCGCTGCCATTGCGACCAACATCGGCAGGGGAATTGGCGTATTGACCCAATTGTGGCTGCTTTTTAAAGGGGGCAAACACATCTCCGCAAAACTTTCTCAATTGTACTGGAACGGAAAAACCATGCTCAGCATCTTTCGCACTTCGTTGGGCGGTATCGGCCAAATGATTGTGGCCATGACCTCCTGGATTTTTATTATGAGAATACTTGCCGATATCGGGAGTGAAGCTGTCGCCGGTTCAACAATTGCCTTGCGGATTATGATGTTTACTATGATGCCGGCCTGGGGACTGTCAAATGCAGCCGCAACCCTGGTGGGGCAAAACCTGGGGGCGGGAAACCCCGAACGTGCCGAATCGGCAGTGTGGAAAACCGGCATTTACAATATGATATTTTTAGTTGGGGTTTCCATCGTCTATTTTTTCTTTAACCATTCCCTGATGCGCATTTTTACAAATGATGAACGGGTAATAGAAATCGGAGCAGAATGGTTGCGCATACTTTCTTTTTCATATTTTGTTTACGGATGGTGGATGGTTTCAACCCAGGCGTTTAACGGCGCCGGAGATACAAGGACACCTACCAAAATCAACCTCGTTTTTTTCTGGCTCATACAAATTCCTTTGTCGTACCTGCTGGCTATAAAACTGGGCTGGCAACATTCAGGCGTATTTTGGGCCATCTTCTTTTCAGAAACCGCAGTAGGATTGTTTACCTTGTGGTTGTTTACAAGAGGAAAATGGAAAACGGTAAAAGTTTAACAGAACTGAAATACAAAATATTCTGCCAAATAATTCACAGTAAATTTATTGTTTTGAAATGGCTGTAAGACGATCATAAAATTGTTTTTCGGGTTGATCATTAACTGGGACGGAATGAAAAGGAATTTACTGCCGGACGGTTTTCCATTTTTCTTCGATTTGCAGCAGCACTTTCCTGTCGTTGTAACCGCTGCAATGCCCCGTCATGGGCGAAAACTGAATAATTGCGTCTGACTTTGGGTTGTTCATCTGTTGCAGCATTTTATCGAATGCCCGCAGGGCAGGGTTGAGGTAAAACTCATCCATGTCGCCCATCCAAATCCATATTTTATCCTGAATTTTCGGGCCGAGTGTTTCCCAGTTGGTTTCCACGTGATGTTTTAAATCGTATTTGCGCCAGTGTTCTGCCACGTTTCGGTCAATTTTTCCGGTTTCGGGGTCGAACAGTGGTTTAGGTAACCCGTCTTCTCCTTTCGGACTGAACAATGCATTAAATGCGCTAAACTGCCCGCCCGAAGTGGTGTAGGTGTCGTTCCATCCCAGTGCATTTTCAAACTGAATAAAGTCTTTTTGGGCAACAACCGGTTCGCCGGAAATATCTCTCACTATTGGGCGAAGGTAGTCGTGTTCGTTCACAAAAGCATTTTCATCGCTGTAAATATTAATGAGCTGGAAGTTTTCGAAATCGACCGGATCGGGGCTGTACGAGAAACATCCGCCAAAAAAATCGGGATAAAAAAGCTGCAAAGCCAGAGAAACCCACCCTCCGGTACTGCAACCGTCCAGAAACCGTGATTCAGTCGTTCCCAGCCCCCGGTACTTGTTTTCGATGAACGGAATTAATTCCTGAACCAGTGCAGTCCCGTAAGGCCCGCTGTTTTCTGAATCGAGCTGGTAGCAGTCGCCAAACGGGCCCTCTCCGTCCAGAAAAACGTTGATGATTTGCGGCGCTTCGTCCGACTGCCACCAGTCGAGAAACGCTTTATCCCACTGCACAAATCGGCTGGCGCGGGTGTAGCGTCCGCCATAACCGGCAATATTATACCGTACCGGATATTTTTTTTCGGGTTCTTTATGAAATGATGAAGGCAGCAATACAGCCGCTTTTATGTGTATTTTTTTATTCAGGAATTCAGAAAGTACCTGACTTTTATAATTCACTTCCTTTAAAAGCGGATGTTCAGCAAGTTGCCGGGGTTCAATTTTGAATTTTAAAGGCAGTTCCAGTGTTTCGCTTTCCTGAAAGTCAATCTGTACCGATTCACTGTACAAGTTTCCGGGGGCATTGATATCCGAAGATTCCCGGTCCTGATCCCAAAGTACCTGAACGGTGTATTGGCCGAACGGAAGTTCACCGAGTGAAACATCAACCGATTTTGTAAGCTCTGTTTTCGCATCGAATGTAAAAACGTTTCCGGGATTCCGGTTTTGCAAATTAGTGGCAAAAATTTTATTTCCCTGGTTGGGCCAGGTATTTTGGCGCGGCTGATTCATTCGGCTTTCGCTTACAAACAGAAAAATCCGCCCCGAAGATTGAAACTCGTCCTGAATTTCTTCTGAAACAAAAGTTTTTACCGACAGCGAACCCGTTTGCGCCTGACTTTGCTGAACGGCAAAAAGAAGACTTAACAGGAGAATAAAAAGCGTTTTTTTTATCCGGTTCATTTTTTCCATGCTTTTTGAATGCAAATTGTTTCGAATTTCTGTCAAATTTAGAAAATTCTGTTAAACCTGTTCATTGGAATGAAGTTGGTAAAAGTAAAACAACGAATAGTTTTATCTTTGCGCACAATTCAATTTAAACAACAAAAATATGGCAGATTTTAAATACCAGAAACCGTTTCCGATATTAAAAGATGATACTCAATACCGGTTGCTCACCACAGATTTTGTTTCGGAGGTGGAATGCGACGGTCGAAAATTATTGAAAGTATTGCCCGAAGGTTTGGAATTACTGGCACGAGAGGCTTTTACCGATGTATCGTTTTACCTGCGCGCATCGCATTTGGAAAAACTTGCAAACATTCTGAAAGACCCGGAGGCAACCGATAACGACCGGTTTGTGGCACACACCATGTTGCTGAACCAGGTGGTTTCGGCTGAAGGCGAATTGCCCACCTGCCAGGATACCGGAACAGCCATTGTGATGAGCAAAAAAGGGGAAAATGTATTTACCGGGGTGAACGACGCCAAACACCTTTCGAAGGGGATTTTCGATACGTTTAAGGAAAAAAATCTGCGGTATTCACAG
>CAZXHP010000064.1:0-17965 GCA_964639655.1 uncultured Mariniphaga sp. | reverse complement strand
AAAGCCACCGAAAATGCCTACGAACGCGCCGCAGAAATCACTTCCACCACCGACCTGAAAGTGGACAAACTGATCTCTGCCCGCGCAGGAGTTTTCCAGATTACCGAACCCTACTCCACCGAAGTGGCCGGTTACGGAATTCACAACACCAGTTCAGCCCGAAAAAATATTAAAGTGACGGTTTCGGCGGAGTTTACACTGAAGTAAAAATTTTTACATGCTTTGGAAGTCCGCCTGAAAATAGATTTATAATCGGCATTTCTTTAAGCTTTTACATTATCTTTAAATTTTCTTTTTCGTACTTTTGTTTTGTGTGAACGAATATAGTCACTAATCATTTTTTCCTCTTCTTTTGTCAATTTTGATGGTTGTGCACCAATAAAATCAACATCTAATTCAACTTTCTTTTTCTTCATAATCTCAAATTATATTAGTGAAATATCTGTTTATTAATTTTAATGCAGCTTTTGTGTTAATAACCATCAATCTTCCTCCGAAATGCATAGCTCCTAAAGTTTCAATATAATGGTCAATTAACTGTGATTTAGAAATAAAAGCTACATTTCCTTCAAGTCCTCTTTGAAAAGATAACTTACATGCAAAAGCTACTAAGTTTCCCGGGACCCCGGAATA
The DNA here is from genome assembly GCA_964639655.1 of uncultured Mariniphaga sp. GTDB lineage: Bacteria > Bacteroidota > Bacteroidia > Bacteroidales > Prolixibacteraceae > Mariniphaga. The sequence continues at coordinate 17,332 of CAZXHP010000064.1, read as the reverse complement.
CACTTTTGTTTTTCCTTTATTGAAAGGCGCACTTTCTACAAGATGCATAAAAATGTGGTCCTCTTTGATTTGCAAACTAATCAATCCCTGAATAATTGACTGGTTATTCACAATTGTTAACTTGTAGATATCTCTTTCAGGATATTTTAGTTCGATTCTCCAATTAAATTGCCAGCCATTTTTCTTTGTTACTGCTTTTAAATCTGATTTTGCAATCCTTATTATATCTGTAGAAAAGATATCACCTGAAATTACATTTTTAATTGAATTTGCCAATTCATCTATTTCAATATCAATCCCTTGATCTTCTTGTTTTTCCATTTTCAAATTTACAAAATTCTAAACTTCTTGCATAGTATTGTCTCAAAAAAGTATTATTGCCCAATAAATTCAATCTATGTACCTCATAAAATTCTTAAATTATAGATTGATTTTTTTTATTCCTAAAACTATTCACAATAGAAAATGTTACTTTCATGTTTTTATAGTAGTCTATTTTCAATGGAAAAACATGGAACTCGCCGATATCAAAATCCTGGTTTATATTAAAATAGATTTGACGGCTCGTTTCATCCAAACAGAATTGCTCGTAAAAAAGGAATATCGATATGGAAACCAGCAACTATAATTTTACACCGCTACCCGGCTACGAAAATTTTGAAGCCACCACGCAAATCATTATTGCAGAAATATTGCGCCGTAATCTGCCGCTGGAAATTATCGACGCCGACAATAACCTGATTGCGGTAACACACAACAACAAAGAATACATCATTCATGAAGGCACCATTTCAGACGCCAACAGCCTGATTGCCTACTGGATTTCCAACGACAAATGGATGACCCGGCAGTTCCTTCAGCGAAGCGGCATCAGTTGCGCTCAGGGGATTTTGCTTGATTCCGGCTATAAACCGGGAATTCTGGATTCAGTGCGGTTGCCTGCTGTGGTAAAACCAGTCAACACCGACCACGGAATTGCCGTGAGCACCAACATCCAAAGTCGCAAGGAACTCGTATCTGCCATTGAGAATGCGTTTAATTTTGCCAAAAAAGTTATCGTGGAAGAATTCGTTCCCGGACGAGAATTCCGGTTTCTGGTGATTGACTATGTGGTACGCGCCATCGCCTTTCGCGAACCGGCCAATGTTACCGGAGATGGAACATCGACCATACAGCAGCTCATCGATAAAAAAAATGAAGGCCGTGGAAACGATTACCGGCATCCGTTGTTAAAAATTGTGGTTGACGAAGAAGTTAAAAGGCATCTGAACGCTTTAGCACTGACCAAAGATTCGGTATTAAAAAAGGGAGAAAAAATCTATCTGCGTAAAAATTCGAATTTGAGCACCGGAGGCGACAGCATCGATGTAACCGATGAAATGCCTGATTTTTACAAGAAAGTGGCCGTTAAAGCGGCGCAGGCTGCCGGACTGAAAATTGCGGGAATCGATATCATCGTAAAAGACCCGGAAGCTGCGCCATCGCCGGAAAATTACATTGTAGTTGAGCTGAATGCCCCGGCCATGCTTTCGATGCACGATTTCCCGTACATGGGTAAAAACCGCCACGTGGAAAAATATGTGCTGGATGCTATTCTGAATTCAAAATAACCCGATACCGAATTCCTGCAAATAAAACAACGAATGACAGCTACAGAAAAGAATACAGAAATACACCACAAAACGCAACTGATTGAATACTTTGAACAGGGAAGCAAACCGCGCGAAAAGTGGGGAATTGGCACCGAACATGAAAAATTTATGTTTCGGAAAAACAATTTCAAACGGCTGGTTTACGGACCCGGCCGCGGAATAAACACCATTCTAACGGAAATGCAAAAACTCGGCTGGCAGCCGGTAACCGAAGCTGGAAAAACCATCGGTCTCATAAAAAACAGCGCTTCCATTACGCTGGAACCCGGTGGGCAGTTTGAACTTTCAGGCGAAAACTTTAAAACGGTTCACGAAACATCTCGGGAAACCAAAAACCATTTTGATGAGTTGAACATCATTTGCCAGGCCTACGGTTTTTTCAGCCTTCCCATGGGCGTTGACCCGATTACACGCCGCGAAGATGTGCCCTGGATGCCCAAAGAACGGTACCGGTTTATGAAAAAACATATGCCCACAAGAGGAGAATTGGGGTTGGAAATGATGACCAATACAGCATCCATTCAGGTAAATCTGGACTATGCCAGCGAAGCCGATATGGTTAAAAAGTTGCGGGTAGCCCAGGCATTGCAGCCGGTTGCCACCGCCATTTTTGCCAACTCACCTTTTTCGGACGAAAAACCAAATGGATATCTGAGCTACCGTGCACAAATCTGGGATCACACTGACCCTGACCGGTGCGGGTTTCTGCCTTTCATTTTTGATGAAGGTTTTGGCTTTGAGCGCTGGGTGGATTACCTGCTGGATGTTCCCATGTATTTTATATCCCGCGATGGAAATTATCTGCCGGCGAACAAAATCACGTTCAGGGAATTTCTGAAAGGAAAGCATGAACTCAAGCCTGTTATGGAAGACTGGAACACCCATGTTTCAACCGTCTTTCCCGATGTACGACTCAAGCAGTTTATCGAAATGCGTGGTGCCGATGCAGGTTGCATGTCTCACATTGCAGCCCTCTCTGCATTGTGGGTTGGTTTACTCTACGACGACCACAGTTTAAATAAAGCTTATGAACTGATTTCAAACTGGAATGTTAAAACCATACTGGAGTTGCGTGCGCAGGTACCCCAAAAAGGGTTAAACGCAAAGGCCGGCCCGTTGCACGCCGGAACAATTGCAAAAAAAATGTACTGCATGGCAGCAGAGGGTCTTGAAAGACGTGCAGCATCTCTGGGTATTGAAGATGAAAGCCGTTTTCTGGAACCCGTTCGTGAAATTACCGAAACCGGAATTACACAGGCTGAACAGCTTCTGCAATTATACATGAACAATAATCGTAACGATTTACCGGGAATTGTTTACAACTGGCAAAGGGAACAGATGGAAAATTGTCCGAAAGAATAAAACAGCACACGGAAATATGATTTCGAAACTGAAATTTTTACTGAAATACATGCACCGGTACCGTTGGTGGTACACCGGAGGTATTGTATTTCTGGTGCTTACGGTGTGGGTTTCGGTAACTATTCCGGGTTTTATCCAAAAAACCATCGACCTGATTACGCTGGGCCGCGAAGGAAATGTGGCCGAGTTCCAAAAAAATGTACTGATTATTGTGGGTTTGGCTTTGGGACTGATTTTAATCCGAACCCTCTCGCGGGTGCTGATTTTTTTTCCTGCACGACTGATTGAGCGGCAACTCAAAGGAGAAATGTTCAAAAAGCTTTCGTCATTCGGCAAGAATTATTACGATGAAAACTCCACGGGAAATATCATTTCACGCGTGAACAACGACATAAACGGAGTGCGCATGATAACGGGTTTTGGGTTTCTGCAAATCGGAAATATTTTATTGTCGCTTTCGCTTACGCCCTACAAAATGTGGGAATTGTCGCCCATGCTCACACTTTATTGTGTAATTCCAATGGTTGTTGTATTTGTGGTGGTACGTTTTGGCATGGTAGTGATGGTTAGAAACACGCGACGCAGAATGAATACCCTGCAAAAACTTTCAGGAAAAATTATTTCCTTTCTTTCGGGAAACAGCGTGATAAAAAGCTACAATATTTACGACCACGCCGAAAATGAAGTTCAAAAGGAAAATCTTTCGTATTACCACGCCAACCTGAAAATTGCATGGGTAAGGTCGTTTGTAATGCCGTTGCTTTCGAACCTCGGACAAATTCTGAAAATCGTAGTTCTTTTTGTAGGCGGCGTGTATGTCATCAACGGAACATTTACCATTGGCGAACTCACCGAATATATTGCTTACGCTGCACTTTTAAGTCAGCCGATTATGGGTCTGGGATGGGTGCTCACCGTTTTCCAGGAGGGTTTTGTGGGCATCAGCAGCATTCAAACCATAATGGACCGAAAAGGAACCGACGACGACAAAACGCCGCTTCCCGAAAACGAAAAAGAAGAACTGTTTAAAAACGGCATCGAAGTTAAAAACCTCGCCTACACCTACCATAATGGCGATAAACCGGCGCTGCACGACATTTCATTTTCGATAAAACCGGGGCAGATTGTTGGAATTACCGGGAAAGTGGGTTCCGGGAAAACTACGCTGGTGAACTGTTTGAATGGCTGGCTCCGCCCGGAAAAAGGAGAGGTTTTCTTTGGCGAAAAAGATGCGGCTGAACTGAGAAGTGACGACATTCGAAACGTAGTAAAAACAGTAAGTCAGGAAGTGTTTCTTTTTTCGGATACCATTGAAAACAATGTAGCTTTTGGTTCAGGCGATGGAATCGAAAAAAATCGTTTTGAAGACGTGATTTACAAAAGTGCGTTTGCCGATGAATTGCAGCGTTTTCCCTTGCACGAAAAAACTTTGGTGGGCGAAAAGGGTATTATGCTGTCGGGAGGGCAAAAACAGCGGATTAGCCTGGCCCGCGCGCTTTATACACCGGGCGAACTGTTAATTCTCGACGATGTGTTTTCGGCCGTTGACACCGATACCGAACGTTTTCTGATAAAACAAATCTTTGACAACCATGCTGTTAAAAGTCTGATTGTCATTTCCAACCGGATTAGCGTACTGGAAAAAACCGACTTCACCATTGTGTTGGAAGACGGACAGATGGCTGCCATCGGCACCCATCAGGAATTACTGCGGCAATCGGAATTTTACCGCGATATTCTGAAACTGCAGCAGGAAAACTATCAAAAAGAGAAAGAACAGCAATGATGAAAGGATTCCATAAAATAACGCAACATCAGGACTGGCAACTGCTCAGAAAATATGCCGGCTATTTTAAGCCGCACAAAAAGTGGTTTTTCTTTAGCATTGCCTCCATTCCGGTTACCACTGCGGCCGGCATCCTTTTCCTTTGGCTGGTGGAAAACATTGTGGACAATTACATCGTGCCGGGCAATGTTGACGGGCTGATCCGGCAGGTTATTTTTCTGGCACTGGCGCTGTTTCTCAACATTCTTTTCGACGGATTTTACAGCTACTCCTTTTCCAAAGCCGGCAACCTCGCCATTGTTGACCTTCGAAAACAACTGTTTGGCAAATCGTTGCGTTTCCCGTTAAGTTATTTCGATAAAAAACCCATTGGCGTCACGTTGTCGCGCCTGACCAGCGATATGGAGTCCGTTTCTGAGTCATTTGCTGCAGGAATTCTCGGATTACTGGCCGACAGCATAAAAACGCTGGCGCTGGTGGGTTATTTGTTTTACCTGAACTGGCGATTGACGCTGGTGCTGCTGCTGGTTGTGCCACTCATTATTCTGGCCATCAGCTACCTGCGAAAAAAAATCAGAAAAGCGTACGACATTTCACGCACCAGTCTGGCCAAATCGGCTGCCTACCTGCAGGAAGCGCTGAACGGAATGAAAACGGTCCAGTTGTATTCGGCAGAAGAAAAAGTGTTTAACAAATACGATGGGCTGAACAAAGAGTTTTCGGACGCACAGAATAATTCGAACATTTACGATTCGTTTCTTTATTCCATTGTGGAAGGAATTACTTCTGTGGCCACTGCGCTGGTCATTTGGTTCGGCGCCATTCAGATTTGGGATTACGGCTACACGTTGGGAGTGCTCATTGTTTTTGTAACCACGCTGGAACGGTTGTTTGTTCCTGTGAAGCAGTTTACCCAACAGATTTCAACCATTCAGCGGGCACTTTCGGCGCTGGAACACATCAGCGAATTGTTCAGTCAGAAGGTAGAAGACCCGGCGGCCAAACCAGAAAATTCTTCTCCCGGACCTATCGCCCTTATGGAAATTGAATTCAAAAATGTTTATTTCAGCTATTCCAAAGATAGTCCCGATGTGTTGAAAAATGTGTCGTTCAAACTCCGGAAAAGTGATCGTCTGGCGCTGGTAGGAACCACGGGATCAGGTAAATCGACTATCATCAGGCTGCTGGCAAAAACCTACACCGGATATCGGGGTTCCATAAAAATTAACGGGACTGAACTTTCTGAAATTCCCATTGCGCAGGTCAGGGAAACCATTTCGGTGATGCACCAGGACATTTTCATGTTTAACGACACCGTGGAATTTAACATTGCACTGGGGCGCAAACACATCACCCAAACCGATGTGGAGCAGGCGGCTTCCTTTGTTTACGCCAACCGATTCATTGATAAACTGGGTGGCAGGTATCAATTTGTAATTCAGGATAACGGCGATAACCTTTCTAAAGGTCAGGCCCAACTCATCTCTTTTGCGCGGGCCATTGCCGGAAACAGCGAGTTGATAATCCTCGATGAAGCAACCAGTGCGGTCGATTCAATCACCGAGCAATACATTCAGCAGGCTATTGCCAATATTTTTTCACTAAAAACAGTAATTGCCGTTGCACATCGTCTCAGCACCATAAGAAATTCCGATTTGATTCTGGTATTGGAAGATGGCCGGATTATCGAGCGCGGTACCCACACCGAACTGCTGAAACAAAACGGGAAATATGCCCGGTTGCTGCATCAGATAGAAGAGGAACACAAACAAGATTGAAAGTGTCAGAAAAAACGAAAATAATTACCCACCCCAATAAATGGATTCTGTTTCTTTTGTGGATTATCAGGTTGGGCGAAAGCGGCTCGGTTTCAGAAAAAATGGGCAAACTTAAAGCCATCGCTCCAGCTTCTCTATAAACTCCTTAAATCGTTTTAAACCATCAGGTATTTTCTTTGGCTTTTATTTTCAGTCTCTGCCCGATTGAAAGTTTCGAATTGCTGCTAAGGTTATTCAGCTTCAGAATATCGTTGGGTGAAATACCGGTGTATCGACGGGCAATTTCCCAAATGGTATCGCCGCTTCTTACGGTGTAATATTCATAATTCGGATCTAAATTGCGGGGTTCAGGTTTCGACGCTGCACCGGTTGATTTTCCGATGGACGTCTGCTTTTGGGCAAAGGTCATCGAATTGATGCGTTCATATTTTTCTTTTTGGTCTTCAGAAACATACACCGCCAGTTTCTGACCAACCCGAATCAAATTCCGGTTGATGTTGTTCCAGTACCTTAAATCGGAAGCCCGTACATTAAACCACTCGGAAATAAAGCCCACATTATCACCCGATTTTACCGTATAAATTATCCTGGCTTTCCCCTCCACATCGGCTGGTGTAAAATAGTTTGCCGTGGCACTGACCGGGTTTTGCAAAGTATTGTTCGGAAAATATTTTTCGCGTTCATAAGCAAAAACCGTAGTATCCAAATCGATAAATGCCATAATATTTTCGTTGGGAAGTACCAGCGGGTAAGGTTTTTCTGATTTTGCCGGAATCACATCGCGGCGAAACATGGGATTCAGCATGCGCAACTGCTCTTTGTCGATGCCGAGCGTTGCTTCAAGTTGGTTGAAATGCAGATAATCATTTACAAAAACAGTATCGGTTTGAATGGGCATTTCCGGAAATCTCGGCAAAAGGTTGTGCTCTTTGTAATAGTTCATTACATAAGCCGCGGCAATAAACGCCGGCACATATCCGCGGGTTTCGCGCGGCAAACGGTAGTAAATTTCCCAGTAATTGCGTTTTCCTCCGGCGCGCCGAATGGCGCGGTTTACATTGCCCGGTCCGCAATTGTAGGCGGCAATAGCGAGATACCAGTCGCCGTAGGTTTTGTACAAATAGTTGAAATATTTTACAGCGGCTTCAGTCGATTTTACCGGGTCGCGTCGCTCATCCACAAAACTGGTAATTTCGAGCCCCATTTGCCGGGCAGTGCCGTACATAAACTGCCACAAACCGTTGGCGCCTGCCCTCGACATGGCTTTGGGATTCAGTGCCGATTCGATAACCGGAAGGTATTTCAATTCCAGCGGCATATTTTGCCGGTCGAGTTCTTCTTCGAACATAGGAAAGTAATAGGCCGAGAGCCCCAGCATCACTTCCACCAAATCGCGGCGTTTTTCAGTGTATAAAACAATAAAGTTTTTAACCGTATTGTTGTACGACAAATCCACCACCTGCTCAATTTCTTCAAGCCGGTTAATGTAAACCGAGTCGGGTAAATTCCTGGGGTAAAACTCCGACAGCGTATTTTCCGAATCACCGAGATGAAACAGGTGTTTGATGTACCACGAATTTCCGAGGCTATCCATCTTTTCTGAAAAAATGTCGTTCAAATCTTCATCGGGGGCAGCACTGCTTTCAAACGATAAGGAGTCGTTGGCCCGATCAGCATTTTTGGACGCGAAAAAAAGTGTGTCATCGGTAATAATTCCGGCATCCAACGACTGCATTGGCTGAATTTCGATCCTTTCGTGCCGTTGAGCGGTTGCTGTTTGAATAAAAATTAACATTGAGATGATTCCCGCAACATATTTCAACTTCTTCCACATATCTCAAAAATTAAAACGAAAATTTAAGCAATAAACAAAATTATTATCAAAATTTATCATCGAAGGTTCCCATTTCAGGGTCAGATCGTCGCTGATATCAAAATCAAAAAGATGGGCATCCACACTCGCATCGATGATGTTTAACCCGTAAAACCCCACAAAGCTGATAATCAGCAAATCGCGGTTTCGGCGGTAATAGTCCTGCTGTTTCGACAGCGCCGTTTTCAGGTTATTAAAATCGGTTGGGCTATCCAAATTGTAGTTGTTTCGTCGCACCGCCTCTATTTTCAGGTAGTCCTGTGTTTCAGGGTTGCCGTCGGTAAGGTGCTGGTAACCGGTTTTAAAAAGCTGGTAGTTCTCGTTGTTCCAGTTAATAAAGTACCCGATTGTTCCAAAACCAATGTAAATAAGCGGTACTTTCCAGTACTTTTTGTTGTAAACCTGTCCGAGCCCCGGAAGTATGGCGGAGTAAATGGTTGCCTTTCGGGGCGAGTGTACTTCCTCTGCCTCCTTTTCAGGCAAGGGTTGCACAGCCCGAACCGTATCGGCTTCAACCAGTTGTGCTCTGAGGTTAACTACCACCAGCAGCTGAATTACAACCAAAAAATATTTTAGAATTGAGCCTCTGCTAATCACATTTCACAAATTTTGCCCAAAAATAGAAGTTTCATTTTACAGCGCCGACGGCGGCAGGCTTTTATTTTCCGTTTTCAATTATTTTAACAATTCGTTCAAGGTCTTGCTCTGATTTAAAGGGAATTACAATTTTCCCCTTCCCGTTACCATTAACAGAAATTCCAACCTTCGCACCGAATAATTTTACGAGATGCCCTTTGTAATTTTTAAATCCCCGGGGCAGTTCTTTTCTTTTGGGTTGAATGGAAGCGTCTCCTTCTTCACTCAGGCTGCGCACGATTTCTTCCACTTTACGCACCGAAAAACCATATTTCAGTATCTGTCCGAAAATCATTTCCTGAACATCGGCATCTTCAATATTGATGAGCGCCCGTGCATGGCCCATACTGATTTCCTTATCGCGCAATGCTTTTTGAATAACTGCCGGTAATTTCAGCAGTCTGAGGTAATTGGCGATGGTAGAGCGTTTTTTTCCCACCCGGCTGCTCATTTCCTCCTGGGTAAAATTCAGTTCTTCCATCAAACGCTGATAGCTGAGCGCAATTTCGATGGCGTCCAAGTCTTCGCGCTGTATGTTTTCCACGAGGGCCATCTCCAGCATGCCGTCGTCTTTGGCATGGCGGATATACGAAGGGATGGAATCGAGCCCGGCTTTTTGGGCAGCCCTAAAACGGCGTTCTCCTGCAATAATCTGATAACTGTCCGGTCCGGTTTTTCGGAGTGTTATCGGCTGAATGAGCCCGATTTCGCGGATGGACGCAGCCAGTTCTTCCAATCCTTCTTCGTCGAATTTTGAGCGGGGCTGAAAAGGGTTGGCTTCAATTTTACCCAGTTCCACCTCGCTAATTGCTGCCTGTTTCATCTTTTCGGCATCGTCAATCAATGCTCCCAAACCCCGTCCCAATACGTTTCTTTTAACCATAGCCAAAAATTTAACTGTTAATGATTTTACTTTCCTGCGCCATTCGTGTCATTCCGTTGCGCTGTAAAATTTCGCGGGCCAGATTCATATGATTTATCGCACCGCGCGAACTGGCATCGTAAAGAACAACCGGTTTTCCATAGCTCGGCGCTTCACTCAGTTTTACATTACGCTGAATAACTGTATCAAAAACCATATCCTGGAAATGGTGTTTTACCTCTTCGTAAACCTGGTTGGAAAGGTTCAGGCGTGAATCGAACATGGTTAACAGAAAACCTTCGATTTCCAGCGCCGGGTTTAACCGGTTTTGAATAATTTTGATGGTATTCAACAGTTTTCCCAAACCTTCGAGTGCAAAATATTCGCACTGCACGGGAATGATTACCGAATCGGAAGCCGTTAACGCATTAACGGTGATTAAACCCAGCGACGGAGAACAATCGATTAAAATAAAATCATAACTTTCTTTCAGTTTTTCAATGGTTTTCCTTAGTACTTTTTCCCGGTTCGGCATATTCAGCATCTCAATTTCGGCACCCACCAAATCGATGTGCGATGGAATAATATCGAGATTGGCCACGTCAGTTCTCAGGATAACCTTCTCCGGATCAATTTCATCCACAATACATTCGTAAATGCTCGACTGCACATTTTTTACATCGAAACCAAAACCCGAGGTCGAATTGGCCTGCGGATCGGCATCGATAATCAGCACTTTTTGTTCTAAAACAGCAAGACTGGCCGCCAGGTTAATTGTTGTGGTCGTTTTTCCAACTCCACCTTTCTGGTTTGCCAGAGATATGATTTTTCCCATCAGATTTCTATTTTTTTGAACGGGTTCAAATTTAATAATTTAGCCTTAACCGCCTTAAGGTATTTTTCGACATCGTTCGTTAGTAACTGCTTAAGAAGCTGGAATTGAGCAAAAAAAACGTTTATAATTTCTCCGTTTCCATCAACTTTTTCAACTTATTTTTATCTACCGGCACCACTCCCGGTTTTTCGCAAACCAATCCGCCAGCCAGGTTGGCCAAAAGTGCCATTTGAGGAACCGGCAACCCGGCCGCCAGGGCAAGGCTGGCCACACTGAGCACCGTGTCGCCCGCACCCGAAACATCGGCAATCTCCCGAATTAGTGCCGGCAAATAATGTTCCTCCTCTCCGTTGCTCACAAAAACTCCCAATTCCGAAAGTGTAACGCAAATAAACTTCAGGTTTTGCCGGGTTTTAAATGCAGCAGCGGCTTTGCTCAATCCTTCCATATCTCCTTTGGACAGTCGAATTCCGGCGCCTTCCACAAACTCATAAAAATTAGGCTTAAAAAAATCTACATTTTTATAATGCAAAAAGTTGCGTTTTTTGGGGTCTACCGCTACCGGTATTCCCTTTTTTCCGGCAAGTCTGTTCACTTTTTCAAACAAACCCTGAGTAATTAAACCTTTATCGTAATCCACCAACAGAATCACATCCACACCATTCTTTTCCAGCTCTTTTTCAATTGCTCTCTTCATATGCTCTTCCAGTTCGGAAGAAATAGAAAAGGTTGACTCTTCATCCACCCTGGCAATGTGCTGCCCTTTTCCAATGATGCGGCTTTTAACGGTTGTGGGCCGCTCAGGGTCATCAAAAATTCCATGCTCCGACAGATTTTTTTCAGTAATCAACCTCCTGAATTCCCGTCCGCTGATGTCGTTGCCAACAACCGAAAACAAAACCGGAGTAGCACCCAGCGCCTGCAGGTTAAGTGCGACATTTGCCGCACCACCAAGCCTGCTTTCACGTTTGTTTACCGATACCACAGGGATAGGCGCCTCGGGAGAAATCCGCTCCACATTGCCCCAAAGGTAGGTGTCAAGCATCACGTCGCCAATTACCAGTGCGCGCATGGTGCTGAATTTTCTGAAAATCTGAATTATTTCTTTTTCGTTCACCCGATTTTATTAAAAACGCAAATCTAACAAAAAACGGGAACCGGGAAAAAGAGCCAATTCATGAAATATGAATCAATTCGTTTATTTAAGAAAGTAATATCTGTAGTAGAACCGTGAACATCCTTCGACTACGCTCAGGGTGACTGTCAGACTGAGCGTAGTCGAAGTCTGGATTCACTAACTAAACGACATTTAAATTTGAATAAAAAAATTATGCCGGATCCACATCGATATTAACCACACAACTGCTGTTTTCAGACTGATTACGAACATATTCAATGGTATGGCCCACAAATTTTTTTACTTCTGCCAGCGGAAGTTTGGGATCTATTTTCAGCCATATTTCTTTATGGTACCACAGCTGAATACGGCTTACCAGCGGAAATTCGGGTCCCAAAACAACCAGCGAACTGTTTTTTCTGAGCATGCCGGCCAAACTGCCGGCAAACTTGTTTACATTCTCAGGCTTTTTATGCTTCACCACCAGTTTAATTAATCTGAAATAAGGCGGATATTTAAACAGTTTACGCTCTGCCATTTGTACGTTAAATGCAGCTATATAATCCTGCTGTTGAATAAGTTGAATGAGCGGATGTTCCGGCTGTGCAGTTTGCACCACCACTTTCCCGCGACTGTGTTTTCGTCCGGCGCGGCCACTCACCTGCGAAATAAGCTGATACGCCCGTTCGTGCGCTCTGAAATCGGGAAAATTAATCAGGTTGTCGGCATTTAAAATTCCCACCACGCTCACATGCTCGAAATCGAGGCCTTTTGTAACCATTTGGGTGCCAATAAGAATGTCGGTTTTTCGCGATTCCAGGTTGTGAATAATTTTGCGAAAAGCATTTTTGGAGCGGGTGGTGTCCAAATCCATCCGTTCTATTTTTTTCCCGGGGAAAAGTGGTTTCAGTTCATCTTCAATTTTTTCGGTGCCAAATCCGCGCGATTTAATTTCGGGCGAGCCGCACTCCGGGCATTCCGAAGGCATAACGATACTGTATCCGCAGTAGTGGCAGTTCAGCCGTTTTTTGTATTTGTGGTAGGTAAGACTTACATCACAGTTTTTGCACTTCGGAATCCAGCCGCAGGTAAAACACTGTACAAATGGCGAATATCCCCGCCGGTTTTGAAAAAGTATCACCTGCTCCCGGTTATTCAGCGCATCTTCCATCCGGTTAAAAAGTTCAGGCGTGAGTACCGATTTCATCTGCTTTTTTTTCCAGGCGCGTTTTATATCAGCCACAATAACTTCAGGAAGTTCCATTTTGGAATGCCGCCGGGTGAGGTTTACCAGTCCGTATTTTCCGGTTAGCGCATTGTAAAAACTTTCGTACGAAGGAGTAGCCGACCCCAACAGCACACCGGCCTGGTTTTGTTTTCCCAAAACCACCGCCATATCGCGGGCCTGGTAGCGCGGCGCCGGGTCGAACTGTTTAAACGAATTTTCGTGTTCTTCGTCCACAATTACGAGCCCCAGGTTTGAAAAAGGCATAAACAGGGCTGACCGTGCACCCAGAATTACCTGGTATCCATCTTTTGGGTTGGTTTGAAACTGCAGCACTTTTTTCCAGATTTCTACCCGTTCGGAGCTGTTCAGCCGCGAATGATAAATGCCTGCCTTTGAACCAAAAACATTCTGCAACCGCTCTGTAATCTGTGTGGTGAGCGCAATTTCGGGCAATAAATAGAGGGCCTGCTTTCCCTGTTTTAAAACCTCGTCAATCAAATGAATATAAATTTCCGTTTTTCCGCTGGCGGTAATTCCGTGAATCAATGTCACCTGATTTTTTTCGAAACAGGTTTTAATTTCGTCCAGCGCCTGCTGCTGGTACTGGTTCAACAGGTTTAAATCCGCCTGTTTCGTTGTTTTTTCTTCAATGCGCGAAACCTGATGCTGAAAAATTTTCAGCATTTTTTTTTCCGCCAGTGCATTCAGAACTGCCGAACTAAAACCGGTTCCTTTCAGCAATTCTTTTTGGTTAATCTCCTGTAGTTGTCCGGCTTGAAAAACCTTTGTTTTTTCGATAAAATGCAATAACAGCGCCTGCTGTTTTTTTGCGCGTTGAAGCGTTTCGATTGCTGTTTGTAAATCTGTTTCGGTTTTAACCCGGGGATGCAGTTTAACCCACCTTTCGGTTTTGGCTTTATATTTTGAGCTTACTTTTTCTTCAACCTGAATGATTTTCTTTTCGAGCAGGCTTTTCAATACGGAATAGGAAAAACTTTTACCCAGTTTTTTTTGCAGTCCGTCGAGGGTAAAACTGTTTTGTTTCAGGAATTCCAAAATCTGAAATTCCTTGTCGGTTAGTTCCTGTTCCTCATCCTTTTCGGTTAAAACAATTTTCGATTTGCTTTCCAGTTTTAATCCCGATGGAAGGGCTGCCCGGAAAACATCGCCCAACGTGCAGCAGTAATAACCGGCCATCCATTTCCAGAGTTCAAGGTTTTGCGGCAAAACCACCGGTTCATCATCCAAAACCTGATCGATATCTTTTAAATCGATATGCTGCGGCGGATTTTCGGAAAGCGACAGAACCAGGGCGGCATAAAACTTTTTAGCGCCGAATTGCACCACCACCCTTTGCCCCAGCTTAATTTTCTGCTGCCATTTTTCCGGCACACGATAGGTAAATGCATCGTGCAGCGGCAAGGGCAAAATAACCTGAGCAAACATTTCGGGCATGGGCAATGGCTTTTGAATCTTTCTTCAAAGAAACAAAAAATAAAAAAACTAAGCCCAAAGAATTTTTAAGACGGAAATTGCTGATTGATCCATTCGGCTACCTCTTCCATCAGCCAGTTGGGTGTTGAAGTGGCGCCACAAATTCCCACCGATTCGGCACCTTCGAGCCATCCGGGATCGATTTCCGATGTTCGGGAAATATGATGGGTTCGCGGATTTTCCTCATTACAAACCGTGTAAAGATAGCGCCCGTTGGAGCTTTTATGACCGGCCACAAACAAAATCACATCAAATTGTTTGGCAAATTGTTTCAAATTGGGAACCCTGTTCGAGACCTGCCGGCAGATGGAATCCTTAATTTCGAGCGGCACACCCGGAGCCATACTGTTTTTTACTTTGTCGGCGATGGCATAAAAATCCTCCACCCTTTTGGTGGTTTGGGAATAGAGTGAAACCGGTCGCGAAAAATCGATCTGGTCCACATCGTCGATGCTTTCCAGAATAACGGCTTTTTTTTCAATCTGCCCGTCGAGACCGATAATTTCAGCATGGCCTCTTTTCCCGTAAATTACCACCTGCCCGTTCCTGTTCTTTATTTTCTCGTATGAACCTTTTACTTTTTCCTGGAGTGTTAAAACCACGGGGCATGTAGCATCTATCAGTTCAATATTATTTTTTTTGGCATGTTCGTAAGTTTCGGGCGGTTCTCCGTGCGCTCTGATGAGTACCTTACAATCTTTCAATTGCATGTATTCTTCGCGGGTGACAGAGTGCAACCCCATTTTTTCGAGGCGTTCCACTTCCATCCCATTGTGCACAATATCGCCAAGGCAGTATAATTTATCGCTAAATTTTAATTCGCTCTCGGCAGACTTAATGGCTTTAATTACACCAAAACAAAAACCTGAACGTCTGTCTATCTCAACTCTCATCTTCCTCCATTTTTTCTTTTGCTCTTTCCAAACTCCACAGTAACTGTTCCTCACGTGTCAAATTACTGTTGTCTAAAACAATAGCATCATCCGCTTTTTTCAACGGGCTTATTTCGCGGCCCGAATCGATGGTATCACGCTCTTCCACATTTTTCAGGATTTCTTCAAAGTTCACTTCCAAACCTTTTTCCTTTAACTCCTGAAAGCGTCGTTGTGCCCTTATTTCGGGCGATGCCGTCATAAAAATTTTCAGTTCGGCATCAGGAAACACTACGGTGCCAATATCGCGGCCGTCCATCACAATTCCTTTATTTATTCCATTTTCCCGCTGCTGTTTCACCATTTCGCGGCGCACTTCGGCAATGGTACTAATGGGACTTACGTTCTGCGAAACTTCCAGTTGCCTGATTTCGTCTTCCACATTTTCACCATTCAGAAACGTTGTGTTTTTTTCTATTTGTTCGTCCCAGTGAAAAGTGATTTTTATGTCTTTCAATCCTTCAACAACCTTTTGCCTGTCCGGTTCACCGTTTTTTATCCAGCCGTTTCGCAAAGCATTCAAAGTAACCACCCGGTACATGGCGCCACTGTCGATGTAAATGTAGCTCAACTCACGCGCCAGCGATTTGGCCAGTGTACTTTTTCCGCAAGATGAGTGCCCGTCGATGGCAATTACTATCTTTTTTTTGGTCATTTTTTAAAGGATTTAGCGCAAAGATAAAGGATTTTTCAAATCAGACCCAATTGTCTTTTAATTAAAACCGCTCGTTTAAATTAATGGCAAGTGAAAAAAGATTGGAAGAACCAGCCAGGTGAAAACGGGAGGTGGCAAAATCGAGCCTGAAGCGTTTGATTTTCACGCCGAACCCCATGGAAAAGCCGACAGTTGAAAGTCGTTCTTCGAATTTCAGTTCCTGCCGGCGCTGGTAATTGTACCCGGCCCTGAGCGTAAAATTCGGGGAAGGCAAAATTTCAACGCCCAAAACGGCGTGCCGCATAATTTGTTTGGCAAAACTTTCCTGACGCTCGTACCAGTTTTCAAGGGTCTGTTCGTTCTCCTCCTCCGACCAGCCCAAATCCCAGTTGGTAAGGTGTTGCATGGTGAGTGAAAATGCAACCGGTGCATACCTCAGCCGGGTACTGATTCCGGCCTGCAGGTTAAACGGAATCGGCTCGCGGTTTCCGTCTTCGTAATAGGTCGTAAGCTGTCCACCAATATTCCGGGCTACCAGTGCCACGTGGGTCAGGCTGTCTTTACTGCTAAAGTTGACCCCCAAATCGGTTGCCAGGCCAAACGAACGGTAACTTTCGAAAACCGAAAAAACCGGTTTTAGGGTTGCCCCGTAACTCAGTCTTTTGTACTGGTTGGAATAGATCATATTCAGCGCATATTCGGCGGCATTAAAAAAATTTCCGGTGAGCTCGCCCAGTTCGGTAGCCTCTTTAAATTCGCCGTAGTTGATGTAGTGCATTCCGAGTCCAAAATTCCCTAATCCTTCGAAACTCCGGGCATAAGACGCGTATCCATAGTTGATGTCGGTAAAGTAGTTCACGTAATTTACCAACACGTGGTTATGCATCCCGCGGTGCAACAACGCAGGATTGTGAAAAGGCAGGTTCAAATCGGAAGTATCGGAAAGCGCGATCTGATTTCCGCCCAAAGCAGCCATGCGGGCCGAATTGGTCAGCTCCAGGAACTGATAGGTTGTTTCCCCGCCAATCTGGGCTTTCCCGGTAAAAAAAGAAAGTGTAAAAAGCAGTATCAGGTAAAACTTATGGTTCATTCGCAATTTGTATATCCGATAAAACGCCAAAT
>CAZXHP010000063.1:3047-17983 GCA_964639655.1 uncultured Mariniphaga sp. | reverse complement strand
GGCTTTATTAATTAACCAGTTAATGGGCATGCAGATTATTGGGGTAACCAACAACCTGAACTTTGCCCTTAGCACAAATCGATTAAAAATGATGACGAAAACGAAAACGTCCCGATGGCTCGGGATTAAATTTTTGTGGGCATTGCCCGCACTTGCACTGCTGCTGTTCGCGTTTGCCGAACCGATCTATCAGGGTTCCTATATTGATCCTGGAAACGAAAACCTGCTTGCTTCCAAAGTGGTTAATCAACAAAAAAACATCAAAATGGAAGGAATTGTTCGGGACGACACTGGCAAGCCACTACCCGGTACTTCAATTGTGCTAAAAGGGACTGCAGTGGGAACGGTGGCCGATGAAAACGGAAAATTTGAATTGGAAATTCCGGAACAATCGACAATTGTTCTCTCTTATGTGGGGAAAAAGACGATTGAAGACAATTATGAAGGAATTACTTCAGGAACAAAAAAGGGGAACACCTTTGAGCGGGGATATGTGTTTGAAGATGTTGTTATTGAAATCCATAACAGGGCATACATCGGAGATCAACCGCCACCCCCGCCTCCGCCGAAACCTGCCAAAGAAAGTGAGATTGCGGATGTTCCACCACCGCCTCCACCACCAGCATATCCAGGGGATGAAAAAATTTTCTACGTTGTGGAAAATATGCCTAAATACCCCGGAGGTTTTGCAGAATTGGAGAAATATTATACCGAGATGCAACAAAAAATTACTCAGGCTGAAGGAATAAAAGGTAAAGCCAAAGTTGCTTTTACAGTAGATGCCAAAGGCAAAGTAACCGATATTAAAGTTGTTGAAAAAGATAATGAAGGTGTCGCAAAAGGAGCAATACGAATTGCTTCGGAGATGCCTGACTGGATTCCCGGCAAACAACGTGGCAAACCTGTTCCGGTTAAATTTTTGCTTCCGCTGGAATTTTAATAATAAAAATCTGAAAACAGAACGCTTTTCACCCGGTGACTGAAAGTTGCCGGGTATTTTTTTTATTTGTACTGAAATCAGTTTCTATATTTTTTCAGATTTAAAATTCAAATGACTAAATTGTCCGCCAATATTATAAACCAGCAAAAATCAAATAAAGCATGACACAACGACGAGATTTTATCAAAAAAAGCCTGGTGGGCACTGCCGGAATTGCCATTGGCGGATTAGGTTTCAGTGCCAAATCGTATGGATCCATTATGGGTGCTAACGAGCGGATTACCATGGCTGTTATCGGAATTCGCGGTCAGGGAAACGGGCACATCAGAACATGGTGTTCATTAAAAGACAACCGCAATGTATTCCTGAAAACCATTTGCGATGTGGATGAAGAACTATATCCCGAACGGGTAAAACGGGTTGAAGAAGCCATTGGCACAAAGCCTCTTACAGAGTGGGATATGCGGAAAGTTTTCGATGACAAGGAGATTGATGCCATTTCAGTTGCCACACCCAATCACTGGCATGCCCTCGCAACAATCTGGGCTTGCCAGGCCGGAAAACACGTTTATGTGGAGAAACCGGCCAACCACAATGTTTTTGAAGGACGAAAAATGATTGAAGCCGCGCGCAAATACAACGTTCGTGTGCAGGTGGGCTTTCAAAACCGTTCCATTGCGAACGTAATGGAAGCTATGAAATTTTTACACGAAGGTGGTATTGGCGACGTATATATGGCGAAAGGACTTTGTTACAAACCGCGCGATTCCTTTGGAATTTCACCCGACGGTATGCCGCCTGAAAACCTGCACTACGACATGTGGCTGGGGCCTGCCCAATGGCGTCCTTACAACGAAAAACGAGGGCATTACAACTGGCACTGGCACTGGAACACCGGAAACGGCGATACCGGAAACCAGGGGCCTCACCAGTTCGACATTGCACGCTGGGGTTTAAATAAAGATGAACATCCGTTAAAAATATACAGCACCGGCGGCATTTACGGCATCAGCCCCAAAGAGTGTTCGCAGGAAACACCCAATACCCAAACTTCATTGTTTACCTACGAAGACGGAAAAGTGCTCGAATTTGAAACCCGCGGAAGATATACCCACGGCGAATCGAGCCTCGACATAAAAATCGGCAATATGTTTTACGGAACCGATGGATACCTCGAACTGAACGGAAGTACATGGAAAGCTTTCAGACAACGAGAAAGCGAACCATTTGCCGGTTCAGCCAAAGCGACTTCGGAAGTACCGCAAGACCCGACATTCCGTGCCGCCCCCGGTGGAGCCGAACATTATGCCAATTTTATCGACGCCATCCGCTCGGGAAGCGACTACGATTTACACTGCGATATACGCGATGGATTTTATTCGTCGGCACTGCCCATTCTGGCCAATATTTCATACCGGCTGAAAAGAGAACTTACTTTCAGGGGCAGTTACGAAAAATTTGCCAACGACCCGGAGGCCGATATGATGCTGACCCGGAATTACAGAAAACCATACGTAGTTAATGAAGAGGTTTAAATTCTCAAAATGATAAAAAATTATCCGGTTTGAAAGAAACCGGATTTTTTTTTCACGCAAATTTGTATTAAAGAAAAACCCCGGAGCCTCTGCTCCGGGGTCAAAACTAAACCTAACTAAACCAAACTTATGAAAAAACAGCAAATTGCGTATCTTAATCTGTTATCAGTAAAACGATTGAACGTTTAATTTGTTTATTTAATTGTTTTCATGGCTACTTTAAAGAAACAAACAGCGTGCCAAAAAATTATTTTTTTGACGGGCAAACCGGTTTTGATCGGTTAATACTGCACTCAGTTACTGCCGAAACCGAGTGCCGCACAATCTGCAATTCTAAAAAATAAATATCTTTGCGGAAAATTTACCGAAGCCAGGGGTTTTAAACAATAGAAGGAAAAGAATTTATGAATAACATTCGCAATTTTTGCATCATCGCACACATCGACCACGGGAAAAGCACACTCGCCGATCGTATGCTCGTTCATACCAAAACGGTGGGCGAAAGAGAGATGCGCGACCAGGTGCTCGACAGTATGGATTTGGAGCAGGAACGCGGCATTACTATCAAAAGCCACGCCATCCAGATGGATTATGAGCAGGATGGACAGGCCTATAAACTGAACCTGATTGATACACCGGGACATGTGGATTTTTCCTACGAAGTTAGCCGGTCGATAGCTGCATGCGAAGGGGCACTGCTGATTATAGACGCAACGCAGGGCATTCAGGCCCAAACCATTTCCAATTTGTACCTGGCTTTGGAACACGATTTGGAAATCATTCCCATTCTCAATAAAATGGATTTGCCCAATGCCATTCCGGAAGTTGTTGAGGACCAGATTATCGACTTAATTGGTTGCGACCGTGGGGATATTATCCATGCCAGTGGAAAAACCGGCATGGGCGTTGAAACCATTCTGGAACGGATTGTTGAAAAAGTTCCGCCACCCAAAGGTGATCCCGATGCCCCGCTGCAGGCCCTTATTTTCGACTCGGTGTTTAATTCATTCCGCGGGGTAATTGCCTACTTTAAAATTGTAAACGGACAAATTAAAACCAAGGACCCGGTAAAATTTGTGGCCACCGGCAAACAATACGATGCCGATGAAATAGGTGTTTTAAAGCTCGGAATGGTACCCAAAAAAGTGTTATCGGCAGGCGATGTGGGATATATTATTTCGGGAATTAAAACGGCAAAAGAAGTTAAAGTGGGTGATACCATAACACATGTTGAACAACCGTGCGACAAAGCCATATCCGGTTTCGAAGAAGTAAAACCGATGGTTTTTGCCGGAATTTATCCTGTCGATGCCGACGATTACGAAGACCTGCGGACCGCTATGGATAAGTTGCAGCTCAACGATGCATCCCTGACATTTGAACCTGAATCCTCGGCTGCTTTGGGGTTTGGATTCCGTTGTGGTTTTCTCGGATTACTGCACATGGAAATCATCCAGGAACGACTGGAACGGGAATACGACATGAATGTAATTACCACTGTACCCAACGTTTCTTACCTGGTGCATTTAACCGATGGCAGTACAGTCAGGGTGTACAATCCGTCAGGATTACCCAACACTACGGTTATTGACAGCATCGAGGAACCCTACATAAGAGCGAGTATAATTACAGCTGCCGAATTTATTGGGGCAGTGATGAATTTGTGCCTCGACAAAAGAGGGACACTCGTAAACCAAAGCTACCTGACTGCCGAACGTGCCGAACTGGTTTTCAATTTGCCGCTGGGCGAAATTGTTTTTGACTTTTACGACAAGTTGAAAAGTATATCACGCGGTTACGCATCGTTCGATTACCACATGAGTGGTTACAAACCGGCCAAACTGGTGCGCCTCGATATTTTGCTGAACGGCGAAATGGTGGATGCACTTTCCACGCTCACCCACTTCGACAATGCCTATCCGTTCGGCAGGCGTATGTGTGAAAAACTGAAAGAACTCATCCCGCGACAGCAATTCGATATTGCCATTCAGGCGGCAATCGGATCAAAAATTATTGCCCGTGAAACTGTAAAAGCTGTACGAAAAGATGTAACTGCCAAATGTTACGGCGGCGATATTACCCGGAAGCGCAAACTGCTGGAAAAACAGAAAAAAGGGAAAAAGCGGATGAAACAGGTAGGCAATGTGGAAGTGCCGCAAAATGCTTTCCTGGCAGTACTCAAACTGGATTAAGATAAAATACTGACAAGCCGGACTTCGCTTCAGCAGCCCGGCTTTTTTTTCATACAATTAATTTGTAACCCTTGCCGTGCACATTGATGATTTCGACCGATGACTCATCTTTCAGGTGTTTACGCAGTTTCGTAATGTAAACATCCATGCTGCGGGCATTGAAATAGTTGTCGTCTATCCAAATCGATTTCAGGGCATAATTCCTTTCCAGCACTTTGTTGGCATTCTGGCAGAGCAACTTTAACAAATCGGATTCTTTTGTTGTAAGTTTCACCGTTTTTTCAGCGTCAACCAAAGTTTGTTTCCGGGTATCAAAAGTATATTTACCCAATGTATAAATCGGTTCATTAGCTGCCTGCGATTCGAGTGAAGTTCTGCGCAAAATGGCTTCAATCCTGAAAATCAGCTCCTCCATGCTGAATGGTTTGGTGATGTAATCGTCGGCACCCAGTTTGAATCCTTCGATTACATCGTCTTTCAGGTTTTTTGCCGTCAAAAAAATAACCGGAATATCGGGATTAACCGCCCGGATATCTTTTGCCAGTGAAAAACCGTCTTTTTTGGGCATCATAATATCGAGAATACAAATATCATAATGCGCTTTCATAAACCCCTTGTAAGCTACTTCACCATCAGGATAAAGGTCAGCTTCAAATCCTTTGGCTACCAGGTACTCTTTTAACAGCAGACCCAAATTTTCATCATCTTCAGCCAAAAGCAATTTTGTTTTCTGTTCCATGGTTATTTTTTAAATTTTGGTAACAATATACTAAACTTTGTGCCTTTATTTAAAGCACTATCCACTTTAATTTTTCCGTTGTGCAAATCCACAATCTTTTTCACATAGCTTAACCCCAGTCCAAATCCTTTTACGTTGTGTACATTTCCTGTTGGCACCCGGTAAAACCGATCGAAAATCTGAGTATGATGTTCTTTTGGAATTCCTATCCCTTTGTCGCCGACCGAAACCACAACCATATCGTTTTTGTCCTCTGTGGAAACGGTAATGTCGGGATTTTCGTTACTGTATTTCATGGCATTATCCAACAAATTAAAAATAACGTTGGTAATGTGTACTTCATCTCCTTTTATCATGGCGTTCTCGGCATCCAATTCTGCGCGCAGCACACCATTTTTGTTTTTCACCCTTAACTCAAAGTTATTCAACACATTCTGAAGAGTATTATTTAAGTCGAACTCCTTAAATTTCAGTTTCAGTCTTCCTTCGTTGAATACCGCCATCTGGAGTACCTTTTCTACCTGAAAGCTCAACCGTTTGCTTTCCTGGTTAATTACCCGCGAAATATGTTCAATGGTCTTTGGCGTGTTGGTAATACTTCCGTCTTCAAGCATCTGGCTGGCCAGTGAAATGGTTGAAATGGGAGTTTTCAGTTCGTGGGTCATATTATTTATGAAGTCGTTTTTTATCATCGAAAGCTTTTTCTGCCTGAAGATTACCATAATGGCGTAAACAAAAATAGCTATCAGCAACCCCGTTAGAATGATGGTTGGTATGACAGTAAAACCGGTTGCCCGCAATAAAAACCCTGAACGTTTTGGAAAATAGACATACAAATAATTGGGTTGTTGCCCGTCAAAATCATACGGGAACAGCAGACTGTAATACTCTTTTTTCCGTGCCGGGTTATAATTTTGGTTTCCGGCAATAAACCGGTCGGTTCCCTGGTTGGCGCTTTTTACGGCGTACCGGTATTCCAGGTCAATTCCTGATTCCTGAAAAACGGTACGAACAGATTCGGCCAGGTACGACGAGTCAATCCGTTCTTCGAGGGATCTTCCTTCCAGTAAAATCTTATAATTCACCCAGTGGGTATCTTTCAGCCATTGTTCCCTTCGGCGTTCGAGGTCCAGGTTAAATTCGTGCAATTGTTCGAACGAACTGCCGCCATTGGGAAATTTCAGCAAATCGTCGTTTTGCTGCGCACGGGCAGAATCAGTTATAATAATTTGAAATTCTTCCTGAAAGTTTCCGTAAATACTGCCCTCGGAATAACGAAACTGAAAACTGCCTGAGAGCTGTCCGGCACCCTGCCTGGGAAAAACACTCAGGTTACGCTGAGGATTGTTCGCTCCGGGCAAACGACCGGCACGGGCACTTTCGCGGGCAACACGCTGTTCGTGTAGCTCCAGTTGATCCACCACCCTTTTCAACGCTCCTTTCACCATTTGGTCAAACTGTTCTTCGCGAATATCAGATGCCGTTTTGATGAGGTTGGTTTGGATCAGAATTAACCCCGAAAGCACCAATGCCATTAATACAATTAATGTTAACAACATTTTTCTGCTCATGCAGCAAATATAATTTTAATGAAAAACCGTTAAAAACACTCTTAACATTATTTAACAAGAGGAGAGGTATTGTAATTATTATTAACCTTGCACCACTTCCAGATACCAACAAAAACCATTCACTTTATTTTTCCCTGCAACAATTGCTCAATTACCACCGGAAAATACTTGTACTCCAACTCATGTACTTTCTGAGCAACAACTTCCGGTGTATCAGTGGGTAAAACCGGACATTTCGCCTGAAAAACAAGCTTACCCTCATCATACTCGGGGTTGACAAAGTGGATGGAAATTCCGGTCTCTTTTTCCTGATTGTCAACAACTGCCTGATGCACTTTCAATCCATACATACCTTTTCCTCCATAACGGGGTAAAAGTGCAGGATGAATATTGATAATCTGAAAGTTATCAATCAGATTCTGCGGAACCAGCCATAAAAAACCGGCAAGAACAATCAAATCGATACTGCGATTTTTAAGTTTTTGCGCTACTTCATCCGTTTCATAAAACTGTTTCCGGTTAAAAACGAAGGTATCGACACCAAGTGCTGCTGCCCGGGTAAGCGCATAGGCATCGGGGTTATTACTCCACAATGAATCCACCTTAACACTCTCATTTTCTACGAAATAACGAATTATATTTTGGGCATTTGTACCTGATCCCGAAGCAAAGACAGCAATTTTTTTAACATTCATTTTATATTGACTTAACACATTGGAACTTTTGAATAATTAGTTCAAATTTAGAATATTACATTTTTAACATACCGGGCCCGAATCATCTTTTTTATATTTTTTCTTTGAAATATAAAGTGTAAATGTATTACTTTGCAGCGAATTATTTAAAAACTCAAAATAGTATTAACTAAAATTTTAGAATTATGTCTGACGTTGCAGCAAAAGTAAAAGCAATTATCGTTGATAAATTGGGAGTTGACGAAAGTGAAGTAACCAACGAAGCATCTTTCACTAACGACCTGGGAGCCGATTCACTCGATACAGTTGAACTGATCATGGAATTTGAAAAAGAGTTTGATTTGGCTATACCGGACGATCAGGCTGAAAAGATTTCAACTGTCGGCGAAGCTATTGCACACATTGAAGAAGCCATTAAAAAGTAATCCAGAAAATTCATTTATGGAATTTAAACGGGTAGTAATTACCGGAGTGGGCACCGTTAATCCTCTGGGAAACACGGTTAACGATTTTTGGGGAAACCTGAAAGACGGGGTTAGCGGTGCCGCACCCATTACTAAATTCGATGCGTTAAAGCATAAAACGCGATTTGCCTGCGAGGTTAAAAATTTCGATGTAGAGCAGTACATGGAGCGGAAAGAAGCCCGGAAATACGACCTCTACACGCAATATGCACTGGCAACTGCAGCGCAGGCCATGGAAGATTCGGGCCTGAACCTGGATAAAATTGACCACGACAGGGCCGGAGTAATTTGGGGTGCCGGAATTGGAGGCCTTCAAACCTTTTTTGAGGAAGCAAGGAACTACCAGGAAGAAAATCCGCGGTTTTCACCGTTTTTTATTCCTAAAATGATTGCCAACATTGCCGGTGGTTTAATTTCAATCAGGTACCATTTCAGGGGCCCGAACTTTACTACTGTTACTGCATGTGCCTCGGCAACTCACGCTATGATTGAAGCCTTTAACATGATTCGGCTCGGCAAAGCAGAAATTATGATTTCGGGCGGCTCCGAAGCGGCAGTTAATGAAGCCGGAGTTGCCGGGTTTAACTCCATGCGCGCCATTTCAACCCGAAACGATGACCCCAAAACCGGATCGAGACCTTTTGATAAAGACCGCGATGGTTTTGTAATTGGAGAAGGTTCGGCAGCGTTTATTTTTGAAGAACTGGAAAGTGCTCAAAAAAGAGGAGCAAAAATTTATGCCGAAATGGTTGGCGGAGGCATGTCGGCCGATGCTTATCACATGACCGCCCCCGACCCGGAAGCAAAAGGCGCAAGCCTGGTTATGAAATGGGCCCTCGAAGATGCCGGTATGAAACCGGAAGACGTGGACTACATTAACGTGCACGGAACATCAACTCCGCTGGGAGATATAGCCGAACCCAAAGCCATATTGAAAACATTTGGCGAACACGCCTTTAAGACAAGCATAAGTTCCACAAAATCGATGACAGGCCATTTGCTTGGCGCTGCCGGAGCTGTTGAAGGACTGGCATGTATTCTGTCCATTCAAAACAGCATTATTCCGCCAACTATCAACCATTTTACCGACGATCCTGAAATTGACAGCAGATTTGATTTTACCTTTAATGTTGCCAGAAAAAGGGAAGTGAATGTTGCCATGAGTAACACATTTGGTTTTGGCGGTCATAACGCTACATTGATTTTCAAAAAACTTTAACACTCTGTGGTTAGAAAAATAGCACAACGAATAAAACTCTTTTCGTCGCCTCGAAAAGAGTTTTATTTGTTTTTGAAAGAATTACTCGGATTTTACCCTTCAAACCTGAAGTTATATGATTTGGCCTTTATCCACAAATCGGCGTCGGTTTACGATTCGCAGGGGAACATGGTAAATAACGAACGGCTCGAGTTTCTGGGCGATGCCATTCTCGGGGCAATTATTGCCGATTTTTTGTACAACCGGTTTCCGCAGCAAGACGAAGGTTTTCTCACCAAAAACCGTTCGAAACTGGTAAACCGTACATTTTTAACCCGGCTCACTTTCGACATGGGGCTGAATATTTATATTGACTCGAACACCACTAAAAACATGGATAAAAGCCACATTTACGGCGATGCACTTGAAGCGCTGATTGGTGCAATCTACCTCGATACCGATTATCAGACCACAAAGTATTTCGTTACCAAAAAAATTCTTTCGCAGTTTGTCAATCTGAATGAAATCGAACAAAAAGATTCCAATTTTAAAAGCCGGTTGATTGAATGGAGTCAAAAAAATAAAAAAGACCTCAAATTTGAAACTACCGAAGAGCCGGCAAAAGATAAAACCAAACAACCAAGATTTGTTACAAAAGTAATCGTTGAAAACAAACAACTCGGTACGGGTTCGGGAACCTCAAAAAAAGAGGCCCACCAGAACGCAGCACGCGAAACGCTGAAAAAACTGGAAAGTTAGGGTATTATATCCCCTGAAACTGAACTTGTAATTGCTATATTTGAACCCCGAAAAATAAAAAATGGACCAAATTTTAATTTACGGATTAGGTTTTCTCTCGCAGGTGCTTTTTTTTGCCCGCAACATCGCCCAGTGGTTTTTATCGGAAAAAGAGGGTGAAGTGATTTCGCCGGCCGTTTACTGGCAAATCAGCCTGGCGGCTTCCATCCTGATGTTTATTTATGGCATGTTACGCAACGATTTTGCCATTGTGCTGGGACAAATTATCGTTTACATGATTTACATCCGGAATTTGCAGTTGAAAAAAAAGTGGCGAAAAATGCATGTTGTTGCCCGCCTTTTGGCCGTTGTTATTCCGCTCACGTGCGTGAGTTGGCTTTTTTGGGGCGAATCCTACAATTTCAGTTCCATGCTGAAAAATGAAAATGTTCCGCTTTTACTGATGATTTGGGGTTCTGCCGGGCAAGTCATTTTTACCTTTCGTTTTATCTACCAGTGGATTTATTCTGAAAGGCGCAACGATTCCTTTCTGCCGCTGGGTTTTTGGGTTATCAGCACCATCGGCTCCCTTATGATTTTCACCTACGCCATCTACCGGCTCGACCCGGTTTTGTTTGCAGCACATAGCCTTGGATTGTTTATTTACATTCGGAATATTTTACTGCATTCCGGCCGGGGTAGCATTTTCCGGAAACTGGAAAAACTTCCGTACTTCAATAAAATTATGGGAAAATTGGCCGATAAAATGAAATAAACCGATGAACCTGCCCGGAATTCACCGGTCCGACTCTTCTTTTTCAGAAATTACCTGTGCTTTTTTACGATTTCGCGGAAAACTACCCAAACGGGAATCGAAAGAATAAACCAAAAAGCACCGTACAACGGAGCAATCATACTCACTCTGAGGCCACCTGCAACCAAAGAAGGAGAAATGTCCTTAACTTGCTGGATAACTCCAAAAGCCTGAAACATGCCAATGGCCTGCGCCAAAAGACCCAAAATAAACGAAAGGCTTCCAAACATCAGGATGAAGTCCAGCCCTTTGCCCGAAAAATCTTTTTTAATTGAAATACGAATGCCCTTTTTTACGGCGAAAAAAACCATTGCAAAACCTGCAATTGTCACAATGCCCATAAAAAAAGGGCCGCCTTCATAAAAGTACTTGAATAGATTCATCACTTCAAATTTAAAATTATTTACCTGAACAAGTTTATGATGTTCAATCGCCAATCAGAAATTTAGTCGATAAACAGCAATATTCAGGACGCAGACGACAATCTTAAAAACTAAATTGCCCGAAGCAGAAATTGTGCAGAAAGATTGAATTTTGAGGTTATTCGTCGATAAAAATTTGTTTTCAGTAAAAATGAATTCATTTTAACCGATTGTGTAAATTGCAGCAATGTTTAAAAATCTTCAGCCAAAATATTCGCGATTTTTACTACACTTGTTTTTCTGGGTGCTGGTGTACCTGTTTTTTATCGTGTTTTACGGCCGCTCAAGTCAGGATTATGGCACAACTATCATTTTTGTTTCGATGCTTTTGCCCCTTTCAATAGCTACCGCCTATTTTTTAAATTACTTTTTAATCCCCCGGTATCTGTTCACCAAAAAATACGGGAAATTTTTATTATTTGTGTTCTATACTTTTGTTGTCTCTATTTGGCTCGAAGTTTTTATTTCACTTTTAGTGTTTATATTAATCACCAATTACCAGGCAGACCGGATGAATCCCTCATCATTCGACGGTTTGTTGTTGATGGTGGGGCTCTATTTTATCATTATTATTGCCGTGGCCATAAAACTGGTTCGTCGTTCGTTTCAAATTCAAAAGAAAAACACCGAGCTCGACAACCGGCGTTTTCAGATGGAATTAAAACTGAAAGAAGCTGAACTGAAGCTGCTGAAAGCGCAGGTTCATCCGCATTTTCTGTTCAATACGCTGAATAATTTGTACGGGTTGACATTGGAAAAATCGGACGATGCACCAAAACTGGTGCTGCAGCTTTCCGAAATTCTGGATTACATTTTATACCGCTGCGACGAAAAACTGGTGCCAGTCGATGAAGAGCTGACTAATTTGAAAAATTACATCGAAATTGAAAAAATAAGGTACTCGGGAAAGTTCAAACTGAATACAAATTTTCCGGAACAACCCGGTCGTCTTAAAATTGCACCACTTCTGCTTTTACCATTTGTTGAAAACGCTTTTAAACATGGTGTAAGTCATTCCACCGGAGTAGCATTTGTTACCATTAAAACAAAAATAGTGGAATCCAATCTTTTTTTCAAAATCGAAAATTCGAAAATTCCGGCGCTAAAAAAAACGGAAAACCACAGCAACGGGATGGGATTAAAAAATGTTCGAAAACGCCTTGATTTGATTTATCCTGAAAAACATATCCTGAAAATTAACGAAACAGAGGAAACATTTTCTGTAAATTTAACCCTGCAACTGGAGGAATAATATGTACAACTGCCTGATTATAGACGACGAGCCCATTGCCATAAGGGTAATAAAAAACCATCTGTCGGCTTTTTCTGATTTTAAAATTGTGGCCGAATGCAACAACGCGATTGATGCGATGCCGGTTTTATCGAAAGAAAAAATCGACCTGCTGTTTTGTGATATTCAAATGCCGCAAATTACCGGCGTGAATTTTATCCGCTCGCTCTCCCACCCTCCAAAGGTAATTCTAACCACTGCCTACCGCGAATACGCGCTTGAAGCATTTGAACTGAATGTGGTGGATTACCTGCTCAAACCCATTTCGTTTGAACGGTTCACCAAAGCCATCAATAAATTTCTGGAGACGGAGTCGCATCAGCCAACCCAGGCTATATTTCAACCAGAAAATTCAACTACAAATCCGGAATATCTGTTTCTGAAAGCCGATAAAAAGCACTATAAAGTTAATCTCGACGATATTTTCTATTTCGAAAGCCTGGGCGATTACGTAATAGCTTTCACCCGCGACAAAAAAATTGTTACGAAAGAAAGGCTCAGTCACCTGGCAGAGACTTTACCTGCCGGCCGGTTTATACAAATTCACCGCAGCTACATTGTGTCCATTTCAAAAATTGAATCGGTGGGGCCAGGTTTTGTGGAAATCAACAAAAAGAAACTTCCCGTAGGAAGAAGTTATAAGCCCGAACTTAATAAACTTCTCGAAAATAATAAATCGTAGAATTATTACCTTTGGGTTTCGTAAAATTTTAGAATGCCGAACAGTAAAAAATACATTAACCGGGAGGGTTGGTTCTCCATTTTCGGAAACATTTTTCTTTTCGGGTTGAAATACTGGGCCGGAATTTCAACAGGTTCACTGGCTTTGATAGCCGATGCCTGGCACACTTTAACCGACTCTGTTTCTTCAGTTATCGTTCTTATTGGCGGAAAAATTTCACGTAAACCAGCCGATGACGACCACCCGTTCGGGCATGGCCGTGCCGAACACATTGCTTCCATAATTATTGGAGTTTTGCTGGCTATTATTGCTTTCGACTTTGTTGTGGGAGCAGTAGATAAATTCATTTCGCGCGAGCACACCACTTTTGGCCTTTTTGCCTGGATCGCCACTATAGTTTCCATTTTAGTGAAAGAAGGCATGGCACAATACGCTTTTTGGGCGGCTAAAAAAACAAAATCGTCTATTCTGAAGGCCGACGGCTGGCATCACCGCACCGACGCCCTTTCATCGGTCATAATCCTGGTTGGTATTGCTGTGGGAAACACATTCTGGTGGACCGACGCAGTTTTAAGTTTTATTGTTGCCATTATGATTGGCTGGGCAAGTTACAAAATTCTGGCTTCCGAAATTAAAGCGTTACTGGGTGAAAGTCCTTCAGAAGAACTTGTCCTTTCCATAAGAAAAACAACGCAGGATCGGTTCGATGAACCGCTTCATTTGCATCACATTCACATTCACAATTACGGAAGGCACACCGAACTGAGCTGCCACATCAAACTTCCGCCCGAAATGTCGCTGAATGAAGCTCATGAAATTTGCACCAAAGTGGAAAATATTATTATGGACGAATTTGGGTTTGTCTCCACGGTACACCCGGAACCGATTGAATGGTAATTTTTCCCTCTTATCATAAGTTTTTAGTGCCTGTTTTGGCAAGTAAGTTTGTGTTTGCTGCACTGGTTTCCCCTCCTTTTTCAAAGGAGGGGGAAATTCCGCTTTAGCGGGATGGGGTGGTTAAGGTGTTCTTTTTATCAGTATTTTTTACCCCCTGTCACGATAAATCGAAACTTGTCCCCCTTCCATAATGGGGACAAATAATGCAAGGAAGTTATGTCATCGGTCTTTTTTCCCATTTTCAACGAATAACAGCGGGTTATAAATTAGGGCAACTCCACAATCTTAATATTTCTGAAATGGATCTCAGCGCCTTCGGCTTCCAGGCAAATGTATCCCTTCTTTTGTGAGGCTTTGCTGATGCCATTTACAAATTTTCCGTTAACAGAGAGCTTGATGGTTCCATCTACACAAACTACGTCGTAAGTATTCCACTCCCCTTTTCCTTTGCATCGATTTTCAATGGATTTACTGCGTTTTCCGCGGGGATTGTCAGGAACAACTTCCACGCCGCCCACACCGAATAATTCGCCATGAACATAAGCAATGGGCGGTTTTTCGCCGTTGCGGATGTTTTGGTTCACCCAGTCGAGCTCCAGCATTTGAACTTCAACTCCGTCGGGCAACCGGTTTTCACCAGGAATGGCTTTACTCCAGACAAATGTTCCCGAATTTCCGCCGGCTTCCATGTGCCGCCACTCGATGTGCATGATAAAGTTTTCGTACTCTTTTTCGCTGCGAATAACTCCAATGGGCAG
>CAZXHP010000063.1:0-2947 GCA_964639655.1 uncultured Mariniphaga sp. | reverse complement strand
GCCAGCGGAATTTCCTCTTTAACTTCCGGAACCGGTCCAAAAGCATAAGTTTTCGGGCCCAGATACAAATCGGAATTCATCATCTCTTCCCAGGTTACATCTTTCCCGGTGTACGCAGAAATCCGGCCCATAATGGTAATTAATGTTGAGTTGACCTGCGCTTCGGCATCGCTTATCGGATTTCCGGTGCGGATGGCGGTTACCAGGTTAATGTGCTCCTGCACAAACGGATTGGTCACTTTCCATTCCGACGCGGTATCACCCTCTTCCGGGTAAGGATATTCCCAAATCACATTTCCCTTCAAATCATATATTTTTCCGGCAGCATCGGCATAACCCTTCGTCCCGTTAATCTGCTCAACCTTTTTATTGGTGCAACCGTTTATCTGACGGGCGGCGCAATGGGTACGCAACCCGTTTTCGTATTCATATTCAATACTGAAAAAGTCGTACTGGTCGCCGGTAACCCTTCGCTGACGGCCACCCCAGCCAACAGCTTTAACCGGATTTTGCCCGATGTGCCAGTTCATCACATCCACTTCATGAATAAACTGTTCGGTAATATGGTCGCCCGACAGCCAGCAGAAATTCACCCAGTTGCGCAGCATGTACTCCATGTCGGTCCATTCAGGTTGACGACTTCGGAACCAAAGTGCCCCACCGTTGCGGATAATATTTGCCCCGGTAATTTCGCCAATCGCACCATTTTGCACGCGGCGATGTGTTTCCATATAATCTTTTTGCACGCGACGGATGGTTCCACTCACCATGCTCAAACCGGCTGCTTCCGCCTTTTTTGCCGATGCCATCACCGAACGTGCTCCCACCGGATCGACCGCTATTGGTTTTTCCATAAAAATATGCTTCCGCGCATTTACAGCAGCTTCCACGTGCGCAGGCCTGAAATGTGGCGGTGTGCAAAGCAGCACCATATCTACCCCCGATTCAATCACTTTTTCGTAACTGTCAAAACCGATAAAACAGTTTTCGTCGGCAATTTCCACGTTGCGCTCTTCTTTCAGCTTAGCCCGGCAGTTGTCGATTTTGTCCTGAAAAACATCTCCCAGTGCAGTAATCTGAAGGTTCGGGCCGGCATCGAGAAAATTGGTGGCAGCGCCGGTTCCACGGCCACCGCAGCCAATAAGCCCGGCTTTTATTACCTTCCCGTCGGGCGCCTGGTCAAGCAATTTCTGTAGCTGAATTTCCTCTTTTTTTTCTGACGGTCCTGAACAGGAGGTTAAAATTCCGGCAGCACCCAAAGTGCCCAAAGCAGTTTTTGCAATAAAATCCCGGCGGTCAATTCCTGGTTTAATTTTCATTTTTAATATGTATTACTGTTGATTTGAACTAAAAATCCTAAAGAAGCCGCTAATTTATCAAAAACATTGTATTTTTGAAAATCCATCGATGTTCGTTTACCTTTGCCTCAAAGAAGCAATTATTGGGCTACCTGTTAAAAAGATAAAGCGGTTTTTGTGAATCCCATCGCCGCTTTTATTCCATCCGCAGCGCTCGAAATAATTCCACCGGCGTAACCGCTTCCTTCGCCCACCATAAAAAGATTTTCAAAACCGTCGCACTGACCATTCGGTTGACGCAACACCTGCACCGGCGAGGAGGTCTTGCTTTCCAGACCGAGCAAATTCCCGGTTTCAAACCCTTTTATTTTCCGGATAAAATCGGCCAGACCTGCCTGCATCGAATTCACTACCGTTTCCGGCAACAGCTCCCACAATGGCGCTGCCACCAAACCCAAGGGGTAACTGCTTTCCAAAGTAGATTTCTGGTTCTGATTTTTCAAAAACCCGTCAATGCTGCAGGCCGGGGCGCGGTAATTTCCGGTGTGCCGGTAAAAAGCTGCTTCCAGATGCTCAACCATTTCGAGCGCTTCCAAAGGCGAAACCGACTTTCCGGCCAGTTCGTCGGGATGCACACCGGCTACGCAGGCGGCGTTGGCAAACCGACCGTTTCGGCGGTAATAGCTCATGCCGTTTACAATGTTGGTTTCCGGATAGGCTGCGGCAGGCACCACAATTCCGCCGGGGCACATGCAAAACGAAAAAACCGGGTGGTTGCCGTCGGCGGGTGAAGTTAAGCGGTACTCAGCCGCTTTTAATCCGGGCAGTTTTTCGTGCCCCCACTGGGCCAGATTGATAATTTCCTGCCGGTGTTCCATACGGCTGCCAATGGCAAAATTTTTTGTACGGAATTGAACACCGCGCCGCATCAGCATCCGGTAGGTTTCGAAAGCCGAATGGCCGGAGGCGATAAACAGCGCGCCCACCGGTAAAATTCCACGCGAAGTAACCACTTCTGTAACTTTCCCGCTTTTTACCGTAATATCTTCCATCATCGTTTCAAAAAGCACCTGCCCGCCCAAATCCTCAAAGTGCAGGCGCAGATTTTTCACAATTTTTCGCAGGTTGTCGGTTCCTAAGTGCGGGTGGGCCAGGTAAGCAATTTCCTCCGGCGCCCCGGCTTTTATGTAGCTTGAAATGATGAACTGTTTCTCCTGTGAAATGTGTTTGGAGCGCGAGGTAAGCTTGCCGTCGGAAAATGTACCGGCGCCACCTTCACCAAAGGAATAGTTGTTTTTCGGGTCGAAAAAACCGGTGTTTTCGAAATGGGAAACCGCTTGACTGCGGGTTTTTACCTCCGAGCCACGTTCGATGAGTGTTACCTGAAATCCGGCCTTTTGCAAAACCAGCGCCGCAAAAAAACCAGCCGGACCGCTGCCCACCACTGCCACCGGAAACGACCGCTTTTTAAACGGGATTTCCAGCATTTTTTGTTGCGGCTTTTCTCCTTCCCTGATTTCAGATGAACTCACTCCCACCCTCAACTGCCACGAAACCTTTGGTTTATGCCGTGCATCCAGACTTTTGTGTTCCACCTGAAACGAAAAATTGCGGATGCGTAACATTTTGCCAATCCGGTGCCGGAGTTG
>CAZXHP010000062.1:10914-18005 GCA_964639655.1 uncultured Mariniphaga sp. | reverse complement strand
TTACTTCTGCATTAATGATACCATCGAAAAAGGTATCGAGCTTATTCACTTTTTTATTCACAAAATCCACCAGCTTTTTGTCGGCGGTAAAATGGACTGAATTAATAATAATTTCCATAGTAACACTTTTTAAATTAACCCCTTGGGTGGGCTTGTTTATATATAGTATGCAATTTTTCAAAAGTTGTGTGCGTGTAAACCTGTGTGGCTGATAAGTTCGAATGCCCCAGCAACTCCTTAACCGCGTTAAGATCTGCCCCCCGGTTTAACAAATGGGTGGCATAGGAATGCCTTAAAACATGCGGGCTTTTCTTTTCCAGCGACGTTACTTTCTCCAAATATTTTTTCACTACCCTGTATATTAATTTTTCGTAAACCGGCTTTCCTTTTTCTGTTACGAGCAGGGCATCCTGACTGTTTCCGATTTCCCTGTTTCTGATTGCTATATATTGCCGCAACAGCTGATTAATGCTCCTGGGATAAGGAATAATTCGTTCTTTTTGTCTTTTTCCCAACACTTTAATTAAATACCCGCCGGTGTCGAAATCACGTTCCTTAAGGTGCAATAATTCGGCTAACCTGATGCCAGTGCCATACAACAATGTAACTATCAGTTTATCGCGGATACCGCAAAAATCGTCGGTAAAAAAACCATCGTCGAGCAAATGGTGCAGGTTGTTTTCCTCCACAAAATTGGGTAATTTTTTTCTGATTTTGGGAACAGGAATGTTTACTGCCGGATTGTTTTCAACAACTTCGTTTTTCATTAAGAACCGGAAAAATGCTTTAACGGTTGAAATTTTTCTGTTGACCGACCGTGGTGTATATTTTTGCTCCATCAGCGAAACAATCCAGCTTCTGACCAGTTTAGCATCTACCCTTTTTACATCAAATTCCCCGACCCTTTCAGTGCAATACAACACGAATTGATCGAGGTCTTTTCTGTATGCTGTAACCGTATGCGAAGAGTTTCTCTTCTCATACTTTAAATAGTCGATAAACGATTCCTGATAGTTCATTCATCTTTTCAGCTAACACCAGGAACCAAAAATTCCTTTAGTCTTCCTGGCGTTGTAATTTCTCAATATAAACCGCCTTTTTCACCTCTTCCCTTCTTTTAATGGAAGGTTTGGTAAACTTCTGACGCTCACGTAATTCTTTGATTACGCCCGTTTTTTCAAATTTCCGTTTGAACCGTTTTAAGGCCCTTTCAATATTTTCGCCCTCTTTTACCGGAATAACAATCATTTTAATACCGTTTAAAAATTGAGGCGCAAATTTAGAAATTATTCAACGTAAATCAAATTTAAAGGAAAAAAATAATTATTCCTACCTGTTGCATCCCTTTTAAAGATTTTTAACGACATGTGATATAAGGTCTCAACACGTGGAAGGTTGCGGTGTCAACCAGTCCTGCGTCGAGTAGCTGTTCGTTGGACGAAAACGAGCCCTTCCGGTCACGATAATTTAATATTGCCTCCACCTGCCCTTTTTTTAGATAAGGATGACGAAGCAGATCGGAGTAATTCACAAAATTTATTCTGAGCTTACTCACTTTTAGAGAGTCAACCAGTATATCTTCTTTGATCACCTGAAAAGTTTCTTCAGGAAAACCATATACTTCGAGCAACTGGTTTTTGTTGCAAAAGCCGCCGAGTAGTTCCCGGTATTTTAAAATACGTGTTGCAAACGCAGGCCCTATACCGCTTAATTTCTGCAATTCAGCAGTATCAGCCGAATTCAGATCGAGCAGTAAAGGCAATGTTTCTTTTTCGTCAACAAAGATTTTCGCAGGTTTTTCAGCAATGGCAATTAAACCTTCAACAGAACTAAAAAATGTTGAGTCGATACCATAAATTTTTAATAAATCTTCGGAACACGCAAAAGAACCTCCATTTTCGCGGTACTTCAATAAGTTGGAAGCCTGGAAAGCGCTAAGGCCGGCATTTAAAAGTTCATTTTCGCTTGCGGTATTGGGGTCGAACGGTAGTTGCGCCAACTTAATTTCCTGCTCTTTTTTTTCCATAGCTTCCGGTTTGTTTTTTGCGGGAAGATCAATGTAGTTTTCAAGGGCCGAAAAAATACTGTCATTCATTCCATAAATTCTGCGTACATCATTTGCAGCATTAAACTTACCTCCGGCAGCCCTGTAACTTAATATATTCCTTTTTACGAAAGCCGGCAATTCCAACGAATCAAGCGTTTCTTCGGTAATTGTGTTCGGATTAAACCGGAATAAACGTCCGGGTGTCGAACTGTTTTCAGTCTGAACCTCCCAATCCTCGAGAATTTTCACAATTTCAGAGAAACCGGGGTCAGGTTTTAGCTCGATACTTCCGACAATCAGTTTTGCTGCGATAAACACCAAAATAAACGCAGCAAGAACCAGCACCGCATTGCGATCCTTTTTCGAAAAACTAAAATATTCTCTTACTATTTGCCTGAAGGGCTTTTCCATCCTGCGGCATTTTTGGGCATTACAATAATAATGGGCTTAAAAATAAAGTATTATGGCTAAAAATGCAACATCAATTAAAAAAAATTATCGATGCCGCAGAATCTCAGTAAAAAGGGTAACTATTTCTCAATTTGCTTCACCTAATTAGGAAAAACCAATCAATCCCACACCCTGAAGGAAGATAAAAGCAATGGCCAGGGGAGCCAGAAATTTAACAACAAACATAAAAAACGCCATGTATTTTACCTTCAGTTTCCCCTGGTTCGACAGTTCTTCTTTTGTTTTTTCGCGGCCAAGAAACCAGGCAACAAAAATTACGATAAAAAATCCTCCCAGTGGCAATAAAATATTAGCTGACGTAAAATTCATCAGATCGAAAACTGTGAACCCGAGTACTTTTACGTCAGCCATAGTACTGGATGAAAGCACACACATTACACCGAGGATTGAGACCGAAGAGGTTGCTAGCCAGGTGGCAGCTTTTCGTTTCAACCCGAGTTCTTCGGAAAAAAAAGCCACGATAACTTCCAGAACCGAAATAGTAGAAGTTAATGCAGCAACCCCCAGCAGCACAAAAAACGTCAGCGAAAAGAAATAGCCGCCGGGCATTTGCTGAAATATATTGGGCAGGGTAATGTAAACCAATCCTTCTCCCGAACCGGGTTCGATGTTAAATGCAAACACAGCGGGGAAAATAGCCAGACCGGCCAGTATGGCAATAAAGGTGTCGGCAAAAGCTACTGAAACGGCGGTGTTTCCCAAATTATCGTTTTTTTGAATGTATGAACCGTAAGTGATGAGTGTTCCCATTCCAATACTCAGCGAGAAAAATGCCTGTCCAAGCGCTTCGAGAATTGTTGAAGGAGTTATTTTGCTGAAATCGGGTTTAAATAAAAATGAAATTCCACCTGCTGCCCCGGGCAATGTTACCGACCTGATAACCAGAACAAAAAGTAAAACAAGCAACATCGGCATAAGAATCTTGGTATATTTTTCAATCCCCTTTTGAACTCCCGACATGATTATCACTGCGGTTAATGCCATAAAAACAAAAAACCATAAAAGAGGTCGCCAGGGAGTTCCAATAAATGCATAAAACATGTCGTTTAGCTGGTTGGAAGAAAGTCCTTCAAATCCGTTTATCACCGACTGGAAAAGATACTCGAGTGTCCATCCGGCAACAGCGGTATAAAATGCCAGAATCATAAAAGCGGCGGCCACCCCCATTAAACCGATGAAGTACCAGGGTTTACCCGGCGCGAGTTTTCTGAAAGATCCAAAAACATTGCGCTGCGCACTGCGTCCGATGGTAAATTCGGATAACATTACCGGAATTCCAATTAACAGAATAAAACCCAAATAGATGATCAAAAAAGCCCCTCCGCCATTTTCTCCCGCAACATAAGGGAAACGCCAGATATTGCCTAAACCTATGGCAGAACCTGCCGTTGCAGCAATTACACCAAACCTTGAACCAAAAGAATCACGATTAGCAGGAAGTCCAGACATAAACTACAGCGTATTAATTTGTTCCTTAAAACTTCTTTTTTCTTTCAAACTCTCATAAAAACGGGGCTAAAAATGCAAAAAATATCCAATATAATGGTGAATTGGGATAAAAACTAAACGTGCTAAAACGGATATCCAATGGCAAACGAAAAGTTAAAATCATCGCCTGTATATTTTCGGTGCCCCACAATCCACCCATTTCCTGAAACCTGGGAGGGATCGCGCAATTTCATCCCAAGGTCGAGCCGAAAGATAAAATAATTAAAATCGAACCGGAAGCCGGTACCGGTACCAAGAGCAAGTTGTTTATAAAACTCATTCAGCTTAAACTGAGCTCCCGGTCTGTTATCTTTTTCATTGATGGCCCAAATATTTCCGGCATCCAGAAACAATGCACCTTCCAGAAAACTTATCAGTTTAAAGCGGTATTCCACGTTGGCTTCCAGTTTAATATCCGACGACTGGTTGGGGTAGTCGGTTGCCGGCGCCCTGTAGGTTCCCGGCCCGAGAGACCGAACCTGCCAGGCCCTGATTCCGTTTGCGCCACCTGTAAAATATTTTTTTTCGAAGGGCAGTACATCAAAATTTTCGTACGGCAAACCAACCCCAAAAAAAGCACGGCTTACAACACTGTTATATTTATCGAAAATGTGCCCGTAACGAAATTCCACGTCCGACTTCACATATTGTGCAAACCGGGTGTTAAACAAAGTATAAAACTCGGCAGATCCCGGGCCGATGGAATCGACCACCTGCGAATAGGGCCTGTCCAACGTCTCCGAAAGCAGGTAGAGCAGGTTGCCGGCAGCCTCCACATTAAACTTCAGATAGGTGTAATTGTTCGTGGTTCCCAGCCGTTGCGTATTATGCACAAACGAATAACCGGAGGCAAGAATAAGGTGGTCGGTAAAACTGCTTTTGATGTAGAGGTCTCTAATCCGTTCAATAAAACCGGGGTCGAACTGGTAAAGATTTACCCTGTTAAAATCCAACAGGTTCCAGGTATGCTTTCGGTATTGGGAAGTCATCCAGTCGTAGCCAAATTTTACGCTCGAAATTGTACGTGTGTATTCAGGTCGGCGCTGATAGTTGTACCCCACCGTAAACACCGTTTTGGGGAGCAAATTCCAAAATGCATTTACCAGTTGTTTTGGTCCCAAAATTTTTGGGATGGTCAAACTGGCTTCCGGACCGATTTCCCGGGTATTAAAATATTCCGGCACATTTCCATTCATTCGCTGCTGACGCTCCATAGCGCCTTTTACATTCAGCTGAAAAACTTCTGCTCCCCGGAACATATTGCGGTGCTGATAATTCACATTTCCCGCAATCCCCAAATTCCCGGAAGTATTTGTTCCCTCAATATCGAAAGAAATGGCTTGTTTGCTCAGTGGTGCAAGTCGTATATGGCAGTCAAGCAGATTGGTATCTGCCGCCAAAGCGGGTTCGTTAAACTGAATATCGACAAAACGAAACTGCCGCAAACGGTTAAAAGCATCAAACGTGTGCCGGGCATCACCGATGCGGTAAAGTGAGCCGCTTTCCATTTGCAGCAAACTGCGAAAAAGAGCTGGCCGGTATTTAAATTCAGAACCGGAATACAACGTATGATTCTCCCAGCGTATGGTGTCGGAAAACTGTCCCGGGTTGGTTGGAGCAGATGAAACCGGTACAGAACCGGGCAATACCGAAATATAAAAATGATTGAGGTAATATGGCTCAAACCGGCGTGTTTGTTGCTGATCCGGCGAACTGCCGATGTAAAGATCGAGCACTATTTCCTTTTCAAACAAACTGCTGTCGGCCAAATAACTCACCTGATCTTTGGTAAAGTAATAATAGCCCTCATTTTTGAACAGATTAACAACAGCTGTGCGTTGTTCTTCCAAAAGGTTAAAATCGAAAGGTGTGCCGGGACTGACAACAGTCTCGGCAGTATCTCTGAAAAACAGTTCGCGAAGAGCAGAGTCGCCTATGTGGTAGTTAATTTTTCTGATTTTATACTGATCGCCCGTTTTTATGTTATACCTCACATTTGCTTTTTGCTTTTTTTCATTCAGGTCAACTTCCGTACTGACACTGGCCCTGAAAAAACCTTTGTTGCCGAGGTATTGTCTTAATCTTTCCCCGGAAGTGGTAACCAACGACTCGTCAAAAATTTCGGGCGGTTCCCCAATTCTTTTCAGCCAGCTGTCTGCTTTTTTTTTCGACGACAAATTATACATCAAAAGGTGGAACTTTGCAAAACCCAAAATTCTGTAATTCTCTTTTTGCCTGATTTGCAATTTTGCCTCCTCTTTGTTAATCGACGAATTATCCACTTCAACCTCCACGTTATTCAACAAATACCGGTTTTCGGGGACAAACTTCACCGGCGAGCAGGAAAAAAACAATGGAATAAAAACCAGAATCGCCAGTTTCCCTGCAACAATTGCATATCGTATTGTTTTATCAATCAAAATTTCAATTTTAATTTCAGCAAAAATAATGAAGTGTTTGAGATGGAAACAGTAAATTTGGAACAATTATTATGCACAATTCAACCATTTTTTATGATTGGGAAGAACAAAATAAAACTGATAAAATCGCTGGCTCAAAAAAAATATCGCTTAAAACAACAACGTTTTCTGGCAGAGGGTGATAAAATTATTCAGGAGGTGCTGGAATCGAACATTTTGGTAAAAGAACTGTTTGCAACTTCCCAATTTTTAAAAGCGAATACAAAACACCTCGGAAAGGTCGAACGCATAACCGAAACAGGAACAGACGAAATAAAAAAGGCAAGCCTGCTTCAACAACCGCAAAACTGCATTGCAATTTGCGAACTGCCTCAACCGCCTGAACTTCCGCAAAACCTGAACGGTTTTTGTTTGTACCTCGACGGAATTCGGGATCCCGGCAACCTCGGAACCATCATCAGAACGTGCGACTGGTTTGGCGTGGATTACCTGTTTTGTTCTCCCGATACTGCCGATGTATATAACCCAAAAGTAATTCAGGCAACCATGGGTTCATTTACAAGGGTAAAAACAATTTACACGCCTTTTCCCGCCCTTTTTTCGCTTTTGAAATCAACTTCTGTATCAGTTTACGGAACATTTCTGGAAGGAAAAAATATTTATAC
>CAZXHP010000062.1:0-10814 GCA_964639655.1 uncultured Mariniphaga sp. | reverse complement strand
CGGAAAAAGGTAAAATAATGATCCCAGCCGGCTCCCACTTCAGCATAAAATGCCCCGTTTTTCAAACGTACCAAATCTTCTTTTCCTGTTCTGCTGATATCTTGCCGGTACGCCGGGCCAAAAATTACGTAGGGTCTGTCGTTGTTTATTCTTCTTGCCTTGTATTTTATCAGCAACGGGAAATCCAAAAAGGTAGATTTGATGGAATAATATTGCAACGAGCCAATGTAATCCTTGTCCCAAACCGGATAATTATAGGTCAGTTGCCTTTCACCAAACGAAAGGCCTGGCAGGAACCGTAAATTCAAATCACGCGAAAGCCGTAAACTGGAGACAATACCAACCGTAAATCCGGGTATGAGTTGGACCACATCGGCACGGACAAAATGCCCGCCGGTTATTCTTTCTTCTCCCGAATAGACTGGGGTAAACTCTTCAAAATCAGGATTATTACCTATTGGATTGAAATGCGTTAGCCCAAAATCGAGGGTATTGACACCGAGCGAGAATCCAAAATGAATCAGTTTATCGTCGAAAGTGGTCATATGATTCACCTTCTGCTTTTGTGAAAAAGCCTGGAATGCAGCAAATACAATCAATATGGCCAACAAAATTCTTTTCACCCGATTTCGTTCAGTTTATTCAATTAAAAACAAATAAAGCGATTTTTTATTGTATTTATGCTCAACTTTCGGGTTTTTGCGCCTGGTAAATGGTTGCAATTCCCATTGTCTGCGGCGCCCAGTTGCATTTTTCAAATCCCACTGTTTCCAAAATACGGACAAAATTTTCGCCGTCGGGAAATTCGCGTACCGACTCGGGCAGATACGAATAAGCCCGGTTATCTTTTGAAACCAGCCGGCCCAACCAGGGGAGCACTTTTAAAAAGTAAAAAAAATACAACCTCCGGAAAATCGTATTTTCCGGCAACGAAAACTCCAGCACCACAAAAACTCCACCCGGGCGAAGTACCCGGTATATTTCAACCAATCCTTTTTCCAGGTTTTCAAAATTACGAACGCCAAAACCAACTATTGCGGCATCGAACGAATGGTTTTCAAAAGGAAGTGCTTCCGAATCGGCCTGCCGGAGCTCAATCAGGTGCGACAAACCTTTCTTTTTCACTTTTCGACGGCCAATACGCAACATTCCGTCCGAAAGATCGATACCCGTAATTTTTTCCGGATTCAGTTTTTTGGCAGCAATTGCAAAATCGGCCGTTCCGGTGGCGATATCGAGAATTGTTTTGGGCTGAAAAGGTTTCACCATTTTTATGGCCCTGTTACGCCACACTTTGTCGATATTTACCGAAAGCAAATGGTTTAACAAATCGTACCGGTGCGAAATTTGATCAAACATCTCTTCCACCTGCGCCTTTTTGCTTTGGTTCGAATTTTTATAAGGAACAGCTGCCATAAATGCCGTTAAGTGGGTTGTGATACCTGAATTTTGGAATTATACGCCCGCGGTCATTTTGTCGATATATCCCAGCGACTTATCGTCAATCCTTATTTCCCCCCGGGTAATATGCCCTAACGTAAAAAACGGTATTTTTCGTTCAGCCATAAAATCCAAAAAATCATCTTCTTTTTCCGATTCCACTTCCAGCAGAATCCTTCCCATTGCTTCTCCGAAAAGAAATGAATCGAGACGGGTTTCCGCATCGGTAGTAATGTCAAACCCAAGGCCGCTGGGAATGGCAGCCCGCAGCAGGGTAAAAAACAATCCGCCCTTCCCGACAGGGCTGGCACTTTGCA
This sequence comes from uncultured Mariniphaga sp., assembly GCA_964639655.1. GTDB lineage: Bacteria > Bacteroidota > Bacteroidia > Bacteroidales > Prolixibacteraceae > Mariniphaga. The sequence continues at coordinate 9,057 of CAZXHP010000062.1, read as the reverse complement.
GCAAATCCAGCTGATGCAATTCGCGCAGGGCATTCTGTATATTGAGCTCATCTTTTATGGAGAACGCCGGCAACGGAGAATCGGAAATACCATGATAAAACTCGAGGTATTCCGACGAGCCGATATCTTCAACATTGCGGCCGATTAAAAAAATGTTCCCTCCCTTTTGTTTGAAGGCATGTGTAGTGAGTTTGTTTTTATCTTCAACCACACCTACCATACTAATTATAATTGTTGGTGGAACCGGTCCGTGCCCGGAGAAATGGTCGAATCTGATTTTCCGGTCCGAAATTTTCAGATTAAATTTTTGAGCCGCATTTTCCAGGCCTTTTTTTGCCCCCGATGCAATATATTGTCCGTTAGGATCGGCAAAGTTAATGTGGTACAGGAACGCACTGACGGCAACCGGCCGGGCGCCCAAACAAAGCATTTTCCGCGTAGCCCTCGATATAAGCATCTCGGTTGCCTTTTTCGGGTCGTTTTGCAGGTGATGATGGAACGCGTGCGTACTCATGGCCATACTCGCACCGGTACTGTCGATGTCAAACAGTCCGATTTCGTCGTTGTCGCCGTCGCCAATCGAATCGGGTAAAATCCCTGCCTCGCTGAAATCGTTGAAATAGTTGATGCTCGACAGGTTGGGATTTACCATCAGGGAAAAAATAACATTTTCTATGTCTGTGGGTTCCTGGAGCGAATCCAATATGAACTCCTTCTCTTGCTGCATGATATCTTTCATTTTTGTTCAGATTTTCTGGTAATTAAAGCCGAAGCAAAGGTAATTAAGTCAATGATTTTTCCATAAAATTAGCTATTTTTTTTAATTTCGGCTGGTGTTTACATCGTCTTTAAAAAAATGAAAAAAACAGTATTGATTACAGGTGCTACCTCCGGAATCGGTGAAGCTACGGCAATTTTGCTCGCCCAAAACAACTTTAACCTGATTATCACCGGACGGAGATACGACAGGTTGAAGGCTTTAAAAAATAAAATTGAACGTGAAACCGAAGCCGAAGTATTCCCATTGAATTTCGATATCAGAAACCGGCCGGAAACGGAAAAAGCAGTCAACAGTTTACCGGACAAGTGGAAAAAAGTAGCTGTTTTAATCAACAATGCCGGTCTTGCAGCAGGACTGAGTTCGGTTAACAACGGAGAGGTTGACGACTGGGAACGGATGATTGATACCAACATAAAAGGCCTGCTTTACATTACGCGCCTCATTTCAACCCAAATGATAGAAAGAGGAGAAGGGCACATTGTAAATATTTCATCGATTGCCGGAAGGGAAACCTATCCCATGGGAAATGTTTACTGCGCCACAAAACACGCCGTGGAAGCGCTTACAAAAGGAATGCGGATGGATTTTCTAAAACATGGCATCAAAGTATCGTCGGTTTCACCCGGCGCTGTGGAAACCGAATTTTCGCTGGTGCGCTTTAAAGGCGACCAGGTTCGCGCTCAAAAGGTTTACGAAGCTTTTACACCGCTGTTTGCGGAAGATATTGCGGCAACCATTCTGTTTGTAGTTACGCGGCCCAAACATGTCAACATCGACGATATTCTGGTGATGCCAACCGATCAGGCTTTTACCAGGGAGTTCAACCGAAAACCATAAGAAGTAAAAATAAACATGTCAGAAGCCATCGTAATAACACCTGTAAAAGATTCGCCCGAAACCACTTTAAAAACCATTGAAGCTGTTTGTAATTCAGACTGTAAAATCGACTATTTTGTATATAACGATTTCAGCTTGCCCGAAACCAAACAATTGCTAACCGAAGCCCAACAAAAAAGGGGGTTTCACCTCATTCATCTCGAAGACCTCACCACTACCCCGTCGCCCAACTACAGGCTGGTACTTGAAATGGCACAAAAAACAGCCCTGGAACAACAAAAACCGCTCGTCATTGTAGAATCGGATGTGGTGGTAAAACCAGATACGCTCAGCAGTTTGGTCCACCTGGTAAAAACCAAAAACAGACCGGGCCTTGTTGGGGCGATTACCACAGATAAGCACGGAAACTACAATTTTCCCTATACTTTTGAAAAAACCAAAAGCGACCAAACCGTAGAAACTTCACACAGTTTAAGTTTTTGTTGTACCTGCCTTTCACTGCCTTTTTTGGAAAGCTTTAATTTTACAAATTTATCGGCCAACAAAGATTGGTTTGATGTGACCATCAGCCGGCAGGCGAAAAAGGCCGGCTTTAAAAACTATCTGGCGAAAGGCGTCGAAGTGCTGCACCTGCCGCACTCCAGCAGGCCATGGAAAAACCTGAAGTACAATAACCCGCTACTCTATTACTTCAAAAAACTTATTCACAAACGTGACCGAATCTGATGCCAAAAATCAAACGAAATAATCCGCAAAGGGTTGCACTCCATGTCGGGTTCTGGCTTGTAAGCCTGATTTTTACGCTGTTGCTGTTTTATTACAACGAAAACAGGGTTCATTTCGATTTGGTTATTCTTTCGAAAGCTGCAATAACCAACGTCGGTTTTGCAATAGCGGTTTACGTTAATCTTTTGATTCTGATTCCGCGGTTTTTAAAACGAAAAAACTATCTGTTTTACGTATTCTGGCTGATTGTTCTGCTTACTTTTTCCAGCCTTTTTATACAATTTCTGCTTATTTTTCCTCTTCGAAACCTGTTAGATGTCGGAATCCGGTTCAGGTCGTTCGATATTAACCTGCATGCCGCTTTTTTTTCTGCAACTTTGATTTATGTGGCGCTTACATCGTTCCTCAAATTTATAAGAGACTGGTTGACGATGCAGGATTTAAACCTGAAACTGGCAAAAATCGAACAACAAAAACTCGAAGCTGAACTGAAAACGCTAAAAGGGCAGCTTAACCCGCATTTTCTTTTCAATTCATTAAACAATATCTATTCGCTTTCGCTGGTACAATCGGAAAAAGTACCTGAACTGATTTTGCGCCTGGCAGATTTAATGCGCCATATTATTTACGAATCGCGAGAAAACTTTATCGATCTGCAAAAAGAGATTGAATTTGTAACCAACTTTCTTGCGCTTCAAAAAATACGTGCTTCCGAAAATGTGGACATTCAGTTTAACCTGTCGGGGATTGTACCACCGGCACGTATTGCACCTCTGATTTTCGAACCGTTTATCGACAATGCATTCAAACATGGGTTGCCCGGCACAGACAATCATGATTTTATAAAAATTAACATTAATTTTGAACCTGATAACTGGTTAGAATTCAACATTGAAAACAATTACGAACCTGTTCCCGAAAGAACTCCAAAAAAAGCGGGTGGCATTGGGATAGAAAATGTAAAACAGCGGCTAAAATTGCTGTATTCTCCTAACGACTATCAACTGAATATTGTACACCAAAGTCGCGTTCATTCGGTAAAACTTCGTTTAAAACTTAAATAAAATGGAAATAAAAGCTTTAATTGTAGATGATGAACCACTGGCGCAAAATGTAATCGAGCAATATGCCAAAAAGTTACCTAACCTGACTATAGCAGATAAATGCAACGACGCCATTTGTGCCCACCAGGTTTTGAAAGAACAACAAATCGACCTCATTTTTTTGGATATTAATATGCCAAAACTTTCAGTCATTTCCTTTTTAAAAAGTCTGAAAAATGCACCGCTGGTGATTTTCACCACAGCTTACTCTGAATATGCGCTGGAAGGCTTTGAACTCGACGCGGTTGACTACCTGAAAAAACCATTTGGTTTTGAACGGTTTTGCAAGGCATTTTTTAAAGCAGAAGAATTGTTGCGGTTAAAAACAATTGACAAAAACCGGCCGCCAGTTCAACCTGATCCCAATGACTTTTTCTTTGTGAAATCGAATAAAAAAAACTATAAAGTCAGGTTTTCAGATATTTGTTATATCGAAGGACTGGGCGATTACATTCAGATCCATCTCCAGGAACAGAAAATTGTTGCAAACCTGTCGATGAAAAAAATGACGGAATTGTTACCGGATGAAAAATTCCACCGCATCCACAAATCGTATATTATTTCGCTTGAACGGATTGAGCTGGTGGAAGGGAACTCAGTCGTTATAAACAAAAAACGTTTGCCTGTTGGCAACAGTTACCGGCAAGAGTTTATGGAGTACATCGCCAAAAACATGTAATCAATCCCAAAAACCCTGTTCTTTTAATGTTTCGAGCATTTTCCCGGAAAAAAATTCATTGTCCTCCTTCTTGTACCTGACATCAGTAAAAACCTGCGCAAGCGTTTCCCTGGCATTTTCAGCTACAAACTGCCTCATTCTTTCCAGGTTTTCTTTATACGCATACAAATTTTTTAAATCCGGCTCTGTAAAATCGCGATATTTTTCGTGGTGTACAATTCCTTTTAAAGGCAACCTGTCGGTTAACACGGGATTTTCCGCGGGGTACCCCAATGCAACCGTAGTAACAGGGAAAGTAAGTTTTGGAAGCGCCAAAACATCGATAATTTCTTTTGCATTGTAAGTTGTGGTTCCCAAATAGCAAATTCCCAATCCGTAATTTTCGGCGGCAACACACACGTTCTGGGCAACGAGTAACGCATCGATGGCAGCGGTGAAAAAAGAAAGAAAGTTGGCATATCCGGGTTCTGCTTTACCAACCCGGCACCATTTTGAAAACCGGTTAAAATCGGCAACAAATGTTAACAATACCGGAGCATTTACAGCCACGGGCTGGTTAAAATGAAGCGGCGCCAGCATTTGTCTATTTTTTTTATCCCTCGTAACAATTACGCTGTAAACCTGCATGTTACCGGTAGTCGATGCGCGGGTACCCGAATAAATAATACTATCGAGAAGTTTATCGGGAATGGTTTGATTTTTAAATTTTCGGATTGAAACGTGCCGGTTTAAAAGTTCCATATAACAAGCTAAAAATTGATTGAAAACAAATTTAACCAATTTAGATGCATTCCGCTTAAAAAAAAGCACTAAAAAAGGGGAAAGCTTTTGCTTCCCCCCTTTTTAATCAATCAATTCGGTATTACCTTTTAACAATCCTAACTGATTTGGCCCTCACGCCGTCTTCAGTATATAAACTGATTACGTAAACGCCGCTAACCAGATTAGCAGTACGGATTTCACGATTTGGATATTCGATATCTAATACACGTTGACCAGCGATGTTATTCATCACTACTCTGGCCACTTTATTGTTATTGTCGATATAAATCCTGTCGTTGAACGGGTTCGGATAAACGTTGAACTTTTCACCTGAAACAATCGGTGCAGGAGTAGCTCCCAGGTCAACAATATCTTCTTCCATTCTCGGTTCCAGTTTGAATGCTTCCATGCGGGTATTTACAATACCGGTAACATGGTAGAACGTACTGTCTTCCGGAGTAAATGCATACAGCCAGTCGTTAACAACCACGTCGTCGGTGGGTTCGTAGTAAACCGACCATTGACCGGTTTCTTCGTCCGCTGCCCTTGCACGACCGCCTTCAACTGTAACAAGTACGCTTTCCCACATTTCGTTTTCAGCTGCCGACGGAGATTCCACAACAACCGGTTCAACTTCCAGCGGTGCATCGACCATGGTAACTTCAGTTGCCTGAATAGTTGTAACAGAAGAAACTTCGGCAACAACACCAACAACTTCAGCACCGTCGCCAATTTCAAGGTCGGATGCATCAGCGTATGCTACCCAGATTCCGCTCCAGGCTGCATTGGCATCCTGCATAAAGAACCCTTCGCCTTCAGAAACACCTGTAACCGTACCAGTCACAGAAACAAGTTCGTCAATCCATTCCGATTCATCGGCTTCGCCCTGAACTTCGGCAATGGTCAACGTTCTCACAACTTCCACAACTTCTACGTTCAATGATCTTTCACACTCACCGAATAAGTAAACAAACTCGTAAGTTCCGGCAACAAGCATACTGTCCACACCGGCTTCTTCGTCAACAAACTGAATGGCTTCGCCTATAAATGTTTCAACGATGGTATCGCGGGATACATATTCGCCAACTATTTCCAGGGTTACTTCATCAGCACACATTTGAGAATCCATTGCTTTCAGTACGTAAGTACCTCTTGGCAACGTGAAGGTCATTTCAGTCATCACACTGTCGTCAACCATTACAACATAAGGACCAAATCCTCCTGTTATGCCGGTAACCTCTACAACTGCTGAACATTCTTCTTCATCTCCAACAGTATAAGTCATTTCAACAGCGTTCTGAACCGGAACGAATGTTTTGAATTCAACTTCTGACAAACATCCTTCTTCATCCATTACCTGGAAGTTGTAGTGACCATCGCTTTCATTGTCGTCACCAAATGTCAATGCTTCTGTATAAACATGCGTACCTTCGCCTTCTTCTTCATTGAATGGTACCCATTCTCCCCACGGTCCGATTGTACTTGCACCTTCAACCTTTTGGTAACGTATAAATAACGCCCTTCCAGGTTCGGCAGTAGCGGTAACAACTGCTTTCGGATTTTCCATACCGAAGCAGGAACGGTTTTCGACATCAACAATCACAACTTCTGCAATTTGCTGAATATCTCTTGTGGCCTCAGCTTCGCAGTCGCTGCCATCCCTAACCTGAACAGTAAACTCATTACCGATTTGTACCAGGAATGCGCTGGCAACAGACTGCCATGCAGTATGAACCACACCGTTTTTCAACAACTGGTATTCATAATTACCGGCACCGCCTTCGGCAACAGCTTCAATCCAACCTTCCACTGCATCGGAACAGGTGAAAGAACCTTCAGAAATAATCAACTCTACTGTCAATTCGTCCGGTTGGTCAACAACGATGGTATCAACAGCTGAAGTACAACCATTGTCATCCATAACGGTTACTTCAAAACCGTTTTCATCGCTTGCAGGAACACCGCGCAACCAATAGAGCGAACCTTCGAGTTCTATATCGGTATAGGTAGAATCAACAGTTTCTCCGGCAGCGCTTGTACCCCAAACACGTGCATTGTAAGTACCAGAGCCACCACTTATATTCCAAAGGTGAATAGCTCCATCCCATTCGCCAAAGCAGGAAGGTTGCACATAATGAACCATAGCCGGGTCTCCAGTAGTATGGAATGCCCACTCAATGGAATCGGGTTGTTCAACTTTCACACGCCATTTGTTCACCGGAACTTCATTTTCGTATTCGCCGCCAACAATACAACCGTTGTTATCCAATACCCAAACAACCCATGTACCTGCACCAACATTAAACTCGTTGCTTTCCTGCCATTCATCTGAATCTTCTGCAGGTGCTTCAGGAACAAGAACATGTCCGTTAGGTTCAACTGACAAGCCAGCCCAGTATTTATAAGGAGCTGTTCCGCCATCAGCGTGGAGCAGGAACTGCCCGTCTTCTTCGCCGTAGCATGTTGCATCCTGTACCCATTCAGCGTCAAGCGTCAAATAAGTTTCAGGCTCCTGAACTTCCCATGATTCACGGGTAGTGTAAGGACCTTCTGTTGGCGGTATTGTTGCAGGATCAGGCAGAACACATCCGTTGGCATCGGTAATATACAATGTATAATGTGAGTGTGCCAGTCCTTCAAATGTATAAGTATTGTCGGCACCTGTATAAATTTCGCCGCTATCATAACCACTACCGGTCAATTGAACTTTATATCCGTAATATTCATTCACATCGTCGTCAAAGGGCGTGCCGCCGCTAAGGACTTCAACTGTGAATGTACCGTCAGCACCATCTTTACAGCTAACATCTTCAATTACCACATCGTAAGTAATCGGTTCTATATCCTCGATAGTAACTAATACCGGGAAAACACAATCTTCGTCCGGTTGCTGGTAAGGGTCTGAATATGAACTACCATCACGAACAAGTATAATATGGTCTCCAGCTCCCAATCCGCCAATTGTTGCAACAGCGCCTGCAGAATATGCAGATGTCCAGGTTTCACCATCGTCAACACTATACTGATACGTTGTCATTCCTTCCCATCCGCCAAAACCTTCTATTGAAATTTCAGCATCTTCATCACCATAACAAGAAATTCCTTGAGTAACTTCCCATTCAGCAGTTAAACCGGTAGGTTCAAGAATTGTAATTGTATCCGGTTCAGCAATACAATCGTTTTCATCTTTTACCCAGATAACAAAGGTTCCAGGTTCAGTTGCGATATATGTTTTGGTAGCAACTTCGTTTCCAAATGCAACCCATGCATTCTGGTTATTAATGGCATACCAGTAATTTCCTGTACCACCAGTTACATTCAGTGTAATTCTTCCGTCATTGGAATCTTCACAACTAAAGTGCCAGTATTGGGTAGTAAAAGTTAACTCAGCAGGATCGTCCAATGTAATTGCTTCAGTTGTATATGAAGGACAATCTTCTGAATCTTCAACCATTACTGCATAAACTCCGGCAGGTAAACCTGTGAAATCACCGGTAGCCTGGTCGGTGTAATCTTCCATTTCAACCCATTCGCCTTCTACCCATTCGAGTAGGGTAAACAGATATGAACCGGCACCGCCACTCACAGCACTCATCGGAACAGTGATGGTTCCGTTTTCCGATTCGAAGCATAGCGGGTCGGTAGAAGTGATTTCATCTTCGTCAACCAGCAATTCTTCATAACCTTCAACTACAACTGCTTCTTTATACCATACTTCATCACAGCCAACATCGCGAACGGCAATCCAGTAAGTTCCGCCATCTACATTGAAGCTAACAGTGCTTAATGCAGGATCATAGTCAACATCATTATATGTATCAAAAGGTAACCACAGGCCCTCGTTAATATTTCCAAGTGCAGCTTCATTGTTAACTACTGCATATTCAAGCATAGCGTCACCCGGAACATTACCTCCGGTTGCATGAATAGTAATTGTTCCTTCGAATGTTTCAAAGCAGGAAGCAGCAGTTGTGTAAATAACATCAATCAGCAATTCCGGATTTTCAGTTATTTCAACCGTATCAGGATTTGACTCACAGGAATATTGGTCAACAACCCAAACGATATAAGTGCCAGCATTGAAAGTGGTTGCTGTACCACCTCCGTTGGAAGGCATAAAGGAAGAAACCTGACCGGCTTCGTTTTCAACATAGAATTGAACACCGCGA
>CAZXHP010000061.1:0-18080 GCA_964639655.1 uncultured Mariniphaga sp. | reverse complement strand
GTTTCCACATAATCGTACACAATTTGCGGATGGTAAACGCCGGCTACTACACCGAATTTCACAGCTTCCTCCCGTAAATCGAGCCCGCTCACAAAACCTTTGGATTTTTTACTGCTGTGATTTCCTTTCAAGGCATCACGAAAATCGTCGTTAAACGCAGCAATACCGGGCAGTTGATGAAGATTTCGTTTTACGGCCCGCTGTTCTTCGGGCATGGGACTCTGGTCTGCAGCCCAGCCTTCACCATAAAGCAACAGTCCCGGAAGTTCTTTACGAATGGCTTTCATGGTTTCCAGGTCGTAAATGCCCATCAAATCGAACCGGAAACCGTCGATATGAAACTCATCGGCCCAGTATTTCAGCGAGTCGATGATGTATTTCCGAACCATGGTCCGTTCGGTAGCCAGTTCGTTTCCGCAACCCGAAGCGTTGGCAAACGAACCGTCAGGTTTTTGCCGGTAAAAATAGCCCGGTACCGTTTGGTTGAAAACCGATTCTTTGGCAAAATAGGTATGATTGTAAACAACATCGAGTACAACACCGATTCCGGCAGCATGCAGCGCCCAAACCAGTTTCTTGAATTCCCGGATTCTGACAGTCCCCTCGTACGGATTCGTGGCATAAGAACCTTCGGGTGCATTATAATGGAGGGGATCGTAACCCCAGTTGTATTTTTCCAGCGGTTTTTCCTCGTCCACCGTAAAAAAATCGTTTACCGGCAGCAGGTGCACGTGTGTAATTCCAAGTTCTTTAAGGTGTGACAGGCCGGTGGCCAAACCTTCCGGCGATTGAGTGCCCTCTTCGGTAAAACCCGGAAACTTTCCTTTGTACTGAATGCCAGAAGATTCGGAGATAGAAAAATCACGCACGTGGGTTTCGTAAATCACGGCATCGGTGAAATGTTTCAATTCAGGCCTTTTGTCGTTTTCCCAGCCTTCGGGATTGGTTTTTCCCGGACTGAAAATCATTCCGCGTAAACCATTCACACCCACACAGCGGGCACAAATATCCGGTGCCTCTTCCAGCCATTCGCCATCGTTAATGCGAAAAGTGTAAAATTTACCCTCATAATCACCCGTTAAAATGGTAGCCCAGGTACCGTCGCCACTGGCCTGCAACTGCGTTTTATAAAAAGCTTCACCGGTTTTCCCGTCTTTGTACAACCTGAACTCCACCATTTTTGCGGTTGGTGCCCAGATTTTCACCGAGGTTTTTTCGGGTGTCCAGAAAACACCCAAATCGTCACCATCGTAACACGGGTAGGTTGAAAAATCGATATGATTAAATTTCCAGTCTCTCATTATACATTAAATAACGTTTTGCGTAGCAGCACCTTCCGGCTACCCAGTTTTCTCCCGTTTACTTCCGAAACCACCACTTTCACCCGGGGCAGCCGTTTCAGGGTTTTGTCGAATCCGTAAAACCGGTTTAAATCGATATTTAGTGTATGATTCTGACCCTGCATCAGATACAAAGGGTAAAATTGATGATTATTGGTGCCTTTCAGTTTAAACTTCCGGCTGTACCACATTCCGCTAAAAACCAGCAATGGTGCATTTATATCCACATCTGTTTTACCAGTATTGGTGACCGTGAGTTCAAGATAGTCAGGATAATAGAGACGGTCTTTGGTCAGTTCCACATGCACTTTCGGCTTGTTAAAAAAAGGGATTTTGAAGCCGGATTTATTTTTCCCTGAATTTGCCCAAAAAAAAGCAACAATTCCGGTAACCGCCAAAATCAGCACAAACCAAATCAGCTTGTGCCCCTCGGGGCCAACCTCGTTTTGGGCAAAAACCGGTACCGAAAAAGCGAGAAAAAAAAGTAGCGTTAAAACCTGCTTCATGCACTATAATTTACTGCAAAAGTAGCACAATTTTCGGGTTGGGGAGAGTTAAGTTTTTGTAAGGTATTTATTTATTTTTCGACTTATTGCCGGATAAAATACTTTTTTGTGTTTAATTTGAGGTTTTAACCGATGGATAATCGAAAATGTTTAAAATGAAACAACTGATATGCCCCGTTTCCAATGAATTGGTGAATGAACGTCTGACAAGGCTGAACGCCTTTTTCACGATTCTGCTTGTTGCTGCCGGTTTTGTTTTCAACTCGGTGTTTTTTCCGCTGCTTTTGATGGCCGATTTTTTCATCAGGGCGTTTACCAGTGCAAAAATCAGCCCGGTGAGCGTTTTAAGCGCAGGGCTGGCAAAAATGCTGAATCTGAACAAAAAGGCCGTTGACAAAGCACCGAAAATTTTTGCTGCCCGGCTGGGATTTATTATAACACTGGTAATTGCCACCCTGTTTCTGCTTCAGCTTTACACGGCGTCGATGGTGGTTGCAGGTATTCTGGTGTTTTTTGCCACACTCGAGTTTGCATTCGGCATTTGCGTGGGGTGTATCATTTACACTTACTTTGTTTTGCCACTTTACAACTAAAATACAATGCCATGACAATGGATTTTCCCAAAGGAATTATCTGTTCATAACTACCTTAAAAAATCAGTCTCAAAATGCAACCCGGAAGTTTTTCCGGGTTTTGCTTTTCAACTCAGATTTAAACGGTTGACTATTTTACGGCTTAAAACTTGTTAAAATCCCCGTTAAAATCTGTTATACGAATCATGTAAAAAATCTTTTCCATATTTTTGAGCCTAATTTTAAAAAGAATGAGGAATTTAATATTGATCGGCCTGATTTTGTTGCTGTTTGCAGGACATAAAAGCCTGGCGCAAACCGATCCGCTTATGGTCGATCCCATTCTCGTTCGTTTAAAAGGAAAAATTATCAGTGCTGCCGACAGTTCCGGTGTTCCTTATGCCAACATCGTAAACAACCGCTACCGCGGAGGTACCATCACGAATAACGAAGGTTTTTTCACCCTCGATGTCCTCAATATCGACAGCCTGATTGTTACATCGGTTGGATATGAGAAAAAAGTGATTTACATTCCGCACACCTACATGGGCCATGAGGTGTTGGAATTTACGTTAAATCCTGTAAGTTATGCAGTTGGAGAAGTTGAGGTGAAAGGTGAACGGCCCAGTTTGGATTTGGGCGTGGGAACCGGAAAGCCGGTGGAAATTTCACCCGAGTTGCGCGGCGATGCCTACAATGAAAAACCACCGGTACTGGCAGCTCTCTTTAATCCAATTTCCTACTGGCAATATTACCTCAGTCGCCGCGAACGGGAAAAACGGGACGTCCGCGAAGCTATGGCACTCCAAAAAAACTGGGAAATGCATTCGCAAAATTACAACAAGGAAATGGTAATGATGCTGACCGGAACCGACGAAGCTGAGGCTGACTCGTTTATGGTGTGGTTTAATGCACAAAATGTATTGCCCTACACTTCAACTGAGTACGAAGTAAGAGCTTCTATTATTTATTACTACGATACGTATAAAAAGGAGAAAAATCAGAATTAATTCTTCAAATCACAACTCCTTCACCTTCAGGTTCCGCCATTTTACTTTAATTCCTCCACCTGAGTGAATTTGCAGGGCAATAGCTCCTTTCCCTTCGGCAATTTTTTCATCGTTAATATCCGCCATTTGCTGTCCGTTGAGCCAGGTAGTGACGTGCCCGCCAACAGCGCGGATTTTTAATGTATTCCACTCTCCCATTTTCAGGATATTCTCCTTTTCATCGGGAATTTGAACCAGCCAGCCGCGGCCATACGATTCGTAAATTCCTCCGGTATCGTGGTTGGGTGGCGCTACTTCTACCTGCCAGCCGCTCACCTTTGTTCCCTCAAAAGTAGAACGAAAAAATACACCGCTGTTACCGTCGGCCTCCTGTAAAAATTCCACCTCCAACTCAAAGTCATCGTAAAATTTTTCGGTGGAAAGATAACCGTATTCTGCGTCGGGCCCGCTTTCGCAAACCAACAGACCATCTTCCACGTACCATTTTTCAGTCCCGTGAATTTTCCAGCCATCCAGGTTTTTCCCGTTAAACAATGATTTCCAGTCGCCGCTGCCGGCAAAAACAGAAGTGCTCAGGAAAACAGCCAACGTTACAAAACTTAATTTATTCATATTCATTTTTTTTAAAACTGTTAATTTCCTCCGCCAAGTTCCCGTTTCAACAGGTTCACATTGTTCTGCAACCGGTTAATGGTTTCATCCTTCTCATTGATTTGGGCTTTAAGCGCATTTACTTCTTCTCTCGTGTTTACCAGTTGTTGCTCCAGTTCGGCCCGTTGCTTTTCGCCCCGCTCTTTTTCTCTTTCCAGCGAGGCTATCTGGTCGGTAAGCGCATTAATACGAACATTCCGGTCGCTAAGCGTGGAACTCTGACCAGACATTTCTTTTTCCAAACCGGCAATCTTTCTTTCCAGCGAGCGAATAGTATTTTCGCGTTCCTGCAGCGTTTCAGATAACCTTTCCCGTTCAAACCCGAATGTAAAGTTCCTCTCCTGCAACGATTCCTGCTGTTCATTCAATTGTTCATTCAGGCCCGCAATCTCTTTCGTCAGGTTATCGATGTACTGATCTTTCTGCGCATTACTTTCCATCAGCTCATTTTTCATCGCTTCAAAATCGGCAATCATTGCCTCAATCCGGGCTGCACGCGCATTGTTTTCCTCCGTAAGCTGCCTTACCTGCTCTTCGGCACGCAACCGGCCGTCCTGCATTTCGGTAAACTTCTTTTTCGAAACACATGAAGTTAAAAACAGTGCAGAAATTGTAACGAAAAGTATTAAATGTTTTGTAATCATGTTTTTCTTTTTGATTTTGAGCAAATATAACAAATAATAAAACGGTATTGTAACGTTCTTATTGAAGCGAATGATATGATTTTATTACTTTTATTGCAAAATTTGAAAACAATGAACAAAAATAGCCTGCTCTTTCTTTTTCTGGTTTTTGCACAACAGGTTTTCGCTCAGACAGAAACACGCGTTGCCCAAAGTATAAAAGGGAAAGTAATTAACCAGCTGACCAATGAAGCGGTCGCCTATACCAATATTGGGATAGAGGGTACTTTTTACGGAACAGCCAGCGATGCCGACGGAAATTTCGAACTTAAAATTCCGGAAGAGATGGTAAACAAGCAGATCTTTTTTTCGGCACTCAGCTATAAAAACGATACCTTCCCGGTTCGCACGCTTTTCGAAAAGGAATTCAACATTATCAAAATGGAACCTTTAACCTACGATATCGGGGACGTGGATGTGGCGGCGCAATCGCGCGTGCTCATTCGCATTTTGAGGATGGCTTCCGAAAACACACCCTATAATTTTCTGGGTGGCCCGTTTAACCTGGTTTGTACGTTCGGAAATGAAAAAACCGTTGATGATACGGTAAAAATTGTTGACACAGCCGAAGTATTGCTATTTGACAGGAACGGTTACAAACAGCCTTCGAAATCCGATGCTTTTCTCATGCGCAATTATACTATATCGAAAGAGAAGCCGGATTACAGTTTTTCAACCGGCATAACCAACTTCGACGAATTGCTCGACCTCGATTGGGTGAGATCTGGCACTTCCGTTTTAAACCCGGGTGTTGTGTGGCAATTTGATTTAACCCTGGAAGATGAACCGGAAATTGACGGAAACTCCTGCTGGGTTATCTCATTCAGCCAGGAAGAACCAACGCTGGCCGGCGCACAGGATTTTTACGCGTCGTCGTTTAAAGGAAAAATAACCATTGCCAAAGACGATTATTCGGTGAAAAAGATTGAAGGTTCAGCCGTTTCGGAAAAACACAACCGGCAGGGAAAATCGCTGGCTGTGGGAAATTCGAACTCCAATTATCTGGAAGATGTAGCGTACAATTTTGAAATCACCTATTCCCGGCTTAAACCGGAAATGATTTTGCTGAATAAAAAATACCGGTTCGGGGGAAAAAATGTGGAAGAAACTTCAAGGTTAGTGGTTAACGAGGTTCATACCACCGGCCTGGAAGAAATAACTTCACGCGATTATTTTGCGGATTAACTTATTTCCCTCCGCTAAACAACTCTTTTTCGGAAACTACTTTAACAGCCATACTGTCGGTTAACGTTTTGCTTATGGCATTGTAGGGTGCAACAATTACCTCGTCGCCTTCGTTAAGTCCTTCTGCAATTTCGATACTGACATTATCCTGAATGCCGGTTTGAACGTGCACCTTTCGGGCTCTGCCCTCTTTATGCAAAAACACCACTTCGGCCCGTTCTTTATCAGACGCCCCCGTTATTTCGGCATTTGCAGGTTGTTCTGTTTCTTTCTTGTTATCGCTCCCCCGGGTTGTTACGGCGGCAATGGGAACTGAAATCACATTCTCGCGTGTGCTGGTAAGAATATCTACGGTTGCCGACATACCTGGCCTGAACGGATAAATTTTATTGGCAACAGAATCGATTAAATCGGCATACGATTCCTGCAACAGCAGTACTTTTACATCGAAATTGGTGACCTGGTCGGTAGTCGTTCCAGCCACTTTTGCTGAATTGGCAATTTCGGTAACAAGCCCTTTAAATTTCCGGTTCAGGTAGGCGTCCACTTCAATAAGTGCTGTGTCGCTCAGCGAAACTTTCACAATATCGTTTTCGTTCACTTCGGCCAGTACTTCCATTTTGTCGAGGTCGGCCACTACCATCATTTCTGTTCCGGTCATCATGCTGGTTCCCACCACGCGCTCGCCTTTTTCCACATTCAGCGCCGAGATGGTTCCCGAAATCGGTGCAAAAATTCTGGTTTTTGTGAGCTGTTCCTGTGCCTCGGCCACCGATGCTTCAGCACTTTTCACCGAAAATTGCGCGGCTCTTACCTCGGCCTGGGCTACTTTAAATGCAGCTTCAGCCGATTCATATTCTGATAAAGGGATGGTATTTGTTTCAAAAAGCTGCCGGGCCCGTTTAAAAGCCAGCTCGCGTTCAATCAGTTGCGCTTCGGCCTGTGCCTGCCGCGCCTTCGACGAGTTTAGCGTTGCTTCGGCCCTGTTGAGTGCCGAAATGTACATGTCGGGTTTAATTACACACAACGGATCACCGGCTTTTACCTGGTTGCCTTCCTGCACATAAAGTTCAATGATTTCTCCTGAAACATCGGGGCTGATTTTCACTTCGGTTTCGGGTTGAATTTTCCCATTGGCGGTGATAAACTCTGTAATGGTTTTACTTTCCACTTTTTGCGTGGCAACACTCACCGCATATTCCTGCCCAAACCATCCGGCTTTTTTACCGACTACGAGTAGAATAACAATCAAAATCAGTAATCCAATGGCAAAGGGTAGCAGTTTTTTCTGTTTCATTTCCCACAATTTTAATCATTGGTAAAACAAGTTACAGAAAAATTACACGAACCCAGTCAAATAAACAATTACTCTTTTACAAGCATTCTGGCAGTAAGCCGGCTGTGTTGCTCCAGGTAAATATCCTTTTCCTTCACTATCCAGTCGAGCACCTCTTCGGTGTAATGCCGAATGGTTATCAATGTCAGCCCGGTGTTGTATCGGATGGTGTAATACGGAGAAAGTTCCTTCATCAGCCAGTCCCAGTCGGCCTCCTGTGCATCGAGCACCAGGTTCAGGTCGATGGCCGACTGCTGCATCAGGGTAACTTTCACGCGGTTTTCGATTAAAAAATTTACAACCCTGTCGATGTCCTCGATGCTGATGAATGAAAAATCTATGGGCGAAAGTGTGATTAACACCTGGTTTTCACGCAAAATAAAAATGGGTGGGAGTAAAATCTTATGGTCGATTTCGTGGATTACCGTTCCGGGATCATCCGGTGCAAGAAAAGATTTTACATACAATGGAATATTTTTATTATGAAGCGGTTTCATGGTTTTGGGGTGGATAATTTTGGCCCCCGAATGTGTCATTTCCACTGCTTCGCGATAGGACAGGGAATCGATTTTTGAAGTACCGGCCATTTTTTTGGGATCGGCGCTTAACACACCGGGCACATCTTTCCAGAACGAAACACTTTCGGCATTCAACACATTGCCAATAATTGCAGCTGTAAAATCGGAGCCCTCCCTGCCCAGCGTGGTAGTCAGGTTGGCCGGTGTCGATCCGATAAAACCCTGTGTGATATAAAGGCTGTTGCCGTTAAAGGTGAAAGTCTCTTTACAAAATTCTTCCGTCAACTCCCAGTCGATGTTGGCATCACGGTGTAAATCATCCGTTCGTATCACTGAACGCGCATCGACCCACTGGTTCGCTTTCCCGCTGTGATTCAAAAACTCACTTACAATAGCTGTAGAAAGCAGCTCGCCAAAAGAAACAATCTGGTCGTATTCAAAATTGTAATCGAGCGACGGCGTTTTTTCCAGTTTTTCTTCAAGCTCTTCAAATTTTTCTGTTATGGCCGCCGGTATTGCTTTCGGATTAAAAAGCTGGTCACAAATTTCGATGTGGTAGTTCCTAAACTGCTCAAAAATTGCATATTTTTTTTCGCTTTTCCCGAAATACGCTTTCACCAGGGTTTCGAGCAAATCGGTAGTTTTCCCAATAGCGGAAATCACTACCACAAGATTTTCCTGATAGCCGTTAAGAATTTTTGCCAGATTGCGAACAGCAATCGCATCCTTTACGGAAGCCCCTCCAAACTTGAAAACTTTCATGCGGATTAGTTTTAAAAATTGCAACAAAATAAAGAAATATTCAGTGCACAACAAATTCAATATTTTTATTTGCCGTGGGAAAAATGAATTTTTTACACCGTGGCTTTAGACCAGTAAAAAAGAATGAATGCTTCGCACCGCTATTTAAATTATGGAATTAAAAGTACAACCGAAATATTGCCGAACCCTTTAAATCAAAATTTCCAGTTCTGGCAGTTCAGCCAAAAAATTGTATTTTAGATGCACCTGTAAACTTTAAAGAAACAATTATGAATATTGCAACCAAAGTTAGGTTAAACAACGGCGTAGAAATGCCCTGGCTCGGGCTCGGGGTTTTCAGGGCAAAAGACGGTAAAGAGGTGGAGAATGCAGTGGTAACCGCCCTGAAACACGGATACCGAAGCATCGACACGGCAGCGGTTTACCAAAACGAAAGGGGTGTTGGGTTGGGCCTGAAAAAAAGCGGGGTGCCGCGCGAAGAAATTTTTCTAACCTCGAAAGTGTGGAACAGCGATCAGGGCTACAAGAATACAATGCGGGCTTTTGAGGAAAGCCTCGACCGGCTGCAGACCGATTACCTCGATTTGTACCTGATCCACTGG
The DNA here is from genome assembly GCA_964639655.1 of uncultured Mariniphaga sp. Classification (GTDB taxonomy): domain Bacteria; phylum Bacteroidota; class Bacteroidia; order Bacteroidales; family Prolixibacteraceae; genus Mariniphaga. Next base: position 8,915 of record CAZXHP010000061.1, on the reverse strand, counting down.
CCCAAAGGAAAACTTTCGCCGGAAACCTGGAAAGCCATGGAAGAGCTGTATGAAAAAGGTTTAATACGTGCCATTGGCGTGAGCAATTTTCTGGTGCACCACCTCGAAGATTTTTTACCCGAATGCAAAGTAGTTCCGGCTGTAAACCAGGTGGAGTTTCATCCTGAACTCGTTCAGCCCGAACTGCTGGAATATTGCCAGGGAAAAGGCATTCAGCCCGAAGCCTGGAGCCCGATCATGAAAGGAAAAGTGCTGAACATCCCTGTTCTTCAGGCGCTGGCCGTCAAATACGGAAAAACGCCAGTTCAGATTGTTTTGCGCTGGGATATCCAAAAAGGTGTGGTAACCATCCCCAAATCGGTAAAACCCGAACGAATCATTTCCAATGCCGATATTTTCGATTTTGAGCTGAGTGAAGAAGACATGGCCAAAATCGACCGGTTGGATAAGAACCGGCGCCTTGGCTTTCACCCCGATGAAATTCCGTTTTAATACCTGAAAAGTTAAAAACAGCCGAACATAAAAAAGTGCCGGACATGTGAAAAAAATATCTTATATTGCTGGAATGAAGCAAGATAACCTTGACATTCACGACAAATGGATATTCCTTTTTGTATATCCGGTCATTGCAATTTTGGCGGTTCACATTGGCAACGACAATCCTTTTCGGGTGTTGCTTCGCCTGCCCAGCTACTACACCGATTTACTGCTGGCGTTTACCCTTACCTACGGGTTTGGGCTTTATTTCCGAAAGCTGTTTCGTTGGATTGACCGAAAATTCGACTGGCATACCATGATGCGCCGGCGGCTGCTCAGCCACCTTTTTTTGGGTATAATTGCTCCCGCACTCACTGCAACGGGAATCGAAATATTTTACCTCAGCCTGATAGATATCCCGTTAGAGGAAAGTTCTGTCTTTTACCTGGAATTGCCTGTTATCGTCCTTTTTTGTGTGCTGATAAACCTTTTTTACCTATTGATGTTCGGTCATATTCACAGCAAAAAAACGGCAGTAAACTTGCAAACAGCAGCAACTGAAAACCCCAAAAAACAATTCACCGAAAATTTTGTGGTACAGGCCGGAAGCCGTGCGTTTACCGTTTCGCAAAACGATGTGGCCTATTTTACCCTGTTCGAAAAACACACATTTCTGGTAACCACCGACGGAAAACAATACCTCTACAATTCGACCCTGGAAAAAATCGGCGGGATGGTCTCCCCTACTGCCTTTTTCCAGCTTAACCGGCAAGTGTTAGCCCACCGGAACAGCATCAATGCATTTCACCAAACCGAAACGAGAAGATTGCTAATCGAACTGAATCCGCCCTTCAGCAAGCCCGTTTACGTGGCCAAAACCAAAGCGGCGAAATTCACCGGCTGGCTTTCCCAATCCTGATTGTCCGTTTCAGGTTGAAATTTGTCCGTTTCGGAACTTCTCCCCTTTTTAACCGGCGAAATAAAGACATGCGGCTCCTATTTTTGCACAAAAATTTTGAAAGCCATGAAGTATAAAAATTTAAAACATTGTTTTTTGATTTTGCTGTTCCTTCCGTTATTCTCAATTACCGGATATACACAGCAATCCGTAACCGTGTCTGTTTTTAACGAATCGACCACGATTCCCTACACCACTTTTTTCAACACACCCCTTCATCCCGGCGTGCAAATCGGGACCGAATTCGGCCGGAAAGCAGGAAAACATTTCAGGTTATATCCGTCGGTTAATGTAGGTTATATGTTTCACCGGGGGCTTTTCCAGGGATTTTATGCCAACGCCGAAATTGGCCTCGACTACAAAACCGCTTTCGGGTTCAACCTGAAGAGTAAAATCGGACTGGGGTATTTACACACCTTCACCACCCAACAGGAATACCAGTTTAGCGACGGAAAATATTCCAGCGGACCCGATGTCGGTAACCCACGGATAATGCCGTCATTCACATTCGGGCTGGGTTACGACCTTCAACCCAAAAGCAGCAGCTCGCCCGAAATTTTTGTGCTGTACCAGTCATGGCTGGAATTTCCCTATTCACCCGGATTTATTCCCCTTATGTCGCACACCAATCTTCATTTAGGAACAAAATTTTATCCATTTCAAAAAATTTCAAAACGATGAAACGAATACTGTTTATAAACCTGATTCTCGCAATAACACTGATATCCTGCGAAAAAGATGATATCTTTTCTGAGGAATTCTACCGGGGAGAAAAGGAAATTCCCGAAAACAATCTCCATCACCCGAAAGCGGACGAATTCAATAAACTGATGAACGAAATCGTTGCCGCCGGAATTCCGGGAGTGCAACTGACGGTGCACGACAGCGTAAACGGCTACTGGTCGGGAGCCTTCGGTTTAGCTGACCTGGCGTCGGACGTGGCGATCAAAACCAACCACATCACCCGCGTAGGAAGTACGGTGAAAACCTTCACGGCAGTTACCATCCTGCTTTTACAGGAAGAAGGCAAACTAAACACCGGCGATCCGGTTACCGCTTATCTTTCGGCAAAAGAGACCAAAGGCTTAAAAAATGCGGAAAAATCAACAATCAGACAATTGCTTCAGCACTCGAGCGGTATTTACAACTACATTCTAAACCCACAGTTTCAAACCGCTTCGCTCAACGATCTGATAAGAACATGGTATCCGGGGGAACTGCTGGATTATGCGCGGGGCCAGGAGCCTTTTTTTGAACCCGGTGAGGATGTAAAGTACTCCAACACCAATTACATTTTGCTGGGGATGATTATTGAAAAGGTGACCGGGAAACCGTTTTACGAGGTGTTCCGCGAAAAAATATTTGAGCCGCAGGGACTGCAGTTCACCCAATTTGCTGCCACCGACCCGGTACCCGACGGCATTATCAGGGGCTATGTGGATTTTTACAGCAACATGAACCTGATAAATGCCACCTATTACAGCGGGTGGGACTATTTTACCGCCGACGGGGGCCTCCTGTCCAATGCCTTCGACCTGAATGTTTTTATGACCCGGCTTTTCAGCGGACAAATTTTAACCGAAACCTCAATGGCCGAACTTTTAAGCCGGCAGGCTCCCAAAGAGCAGTTTGATGATCAATTTGAGACTTTTTACGGCCTGGGCATTTTTAAGTTAACGACCGAATTCGGGCCTGCCTGGATGCACAGCGGTGATGCCATTGGTTATTTTGCCTCCATGCTCTATTTTCCCGAACAGAAAACGACCATCACCTGGGCTGTTAACGGCAATTACGGCAAACTAAATGAAATTAGTCAAACGAAAACAGCCATGGAAAAGATATTCAGGGTGGTGCTTAAGTAAAAAAGTGAGCAAAAGCCGCTCCGGGGTGTTTTTCCTTACTGTGCTTTACCTTGCTGTTACAGTTATGGTTTTCAACAGAATTTTTTTGGAACTTATATGTTGACAAAACTGTAAATGAAATAGTTATTTTTAAAAATATCTTCTCCCTTTTAAAATTTTTACTATCATTGTTTTTCTTAATACAGAAGAAAAAAAATGACGCAAAAGAGAAGAATTCTGATTGTTGATGATACAAAATCCATCCACGAAGATTTTAAAAAAACATTAATAACCCCGATTAAAGACGACAGGCTCGATCAGATGGAGCAAATCCTGTTTCAGAAAAACAAAAACGAAAGAGGAATGGCTTACGAATACGTTATCGACGATGCCTACCAGGGAGAGGAAGCGATAGAGCTGGTGCACAAAGCAGAAAAAGAAGGTTTCCCTTACGCGCTGATTTTTATGGATGTGCGCATGCCGCCCGGAATGGACGGCGTGGAAACCATCGACCGCATCTGGCAGGATTATCCCAATATCGAAATGGTTATTTGCTCGGCTTATTCCGATTATTCATGGGATGAAATACTGGATAAATTCGGACAAACAGATAAACTGTTGTTTGTAAAAAAGCCATTCAACATCATCGTAATCAAGCAGATTACCTTGTCGCTGATTACCAAATGGGATGTTGCAAAAAAGAACAGGGAGTACATGAAACACCTTGAAAAAGAGGTGGAAGAACGGACAAAAGAATTGCGTCGGTTGCTGGAAGAAATGAAAATCCTGAAAGAAAAAGCCGAAGAAGCCAGCAATCAAAAATCGGCGTTCCTGTCGAATATGTCGCACGAAATCCGCTCCCCCATGAATTCCATTCTTGGCTTTACCGACCTGCTGACAGAGAGCGACCTGCCCCGCGAGATCCGGTTAAAGTACCTGAAGTATATTTCTACCAGCGGGAACAGCCTGTTAAAACTCATCAACGATATCATTTACAACGCAAAAATAGAAGCAGGCGTTTTGTCAGTTGAACCGGAAGAATTCGACCTGAATGCGCTGCTCCGCGAAATAAAAGATAAAATGAACCTGGAGAAATCGAACAAAAACAAGGATCAGATTCACCTGAAGTTCGATTTTCCGGCAAGCGGAAAAATGAAAATTGTAGCAGACCCCGAACGGTTAAGGCAAATCATCTTAAACCTGATGACCAACGCTGTAAAATTTACGCTGGAAGGTTCAGTAACCTGCGGATATCATATTGAAGACGATGAATGGCTGGTATTTTACGTAAAAGACACCGGAATCGGGATTCCTTCCGACAAAATAGATACCGTTTTCGAACGTTTCGGACAGGTTGGCGACGAAAGGATTAAAAACAGCAAAGGCACAGGTTTGGGATTGTCTATTTCGAAAAACCTGGTAGAACTAATGGGTGGTAAAATATGGGTTGAATCGGAACCCGACCGGGGCGCTGCATTCTATTTTTCCATTCCGTTTAAACCGGTTGGAACGAAAGAAGACACGGGGCAAGTCCCCAAAATATCTTCAAAAAAAGACCGGGCAATTTCTGCCGGTACATCCATCCTTATTGCCGAAGACGAAGAATACAACTGGATATTTTTACAACAAGTGCTAAAAAGCACGGGCGCCAAACTCACCTGGGTGAAAAACGGGAAAGAAGCGGTTGATTTTATCGGTAAAGGCGAAAAAACAGACCTGGTGCTGATGGATATTAAAATGCCTGAAATGGACGGTATCGAGGCTACCCGGCAAATCAAAAAAATAAAACCCGGCATTCCGGTTATTGCCCAAACGGCATTTGCCCTCTCGGAAGAAGCAAAAAGATACCGGGCACAGGGGTTCGACGATTACATTACAAAACCCATCGACATTAAACTGTTGTTGGAAAAACTGAATTTCTGGCTGACGAACAATAATCAATAATCACTTCAAAAACCCGTTGCCATGATCCTGTACCTGCTGGTGCCTCTGTTTTTTATCATCCCTGTATTTATCATCGGCACTTATGTGTTTGCCCGAAATCCCGGGAACACGATAACCAGGATTTTCTTTTTCTACTCGCTGATTGGAACGCTGGCGGTCCTCTCCGAATATGAGTTCATAATTTCAGGAGAAAGAGAAGCGGCATCGGCGTGGCTGAGGTTTCACATCTCCCTTTGGCCGGTTTTGTTTGCAGCGCAACTGCACTTTCTGCTTGCTTACACCAATGCCGGCTTTTCGAAAGCGACAAACATTATCTTTGGCGTTTATGCTGCTGCACTGTTGGTTTCTGTAAATACATTTATCAACAAACCATTCCACGATATCGTACAGGTTTGGTTCGGATATATCCGGAACCCGCTGGACATAATCGATTCGACATCAGAAATTGTTTTTGCAGGATTTATGACTTTACTTACCCTGCTTTTCACATTAACAGGAATCGTTTACTTAAAAAAACCGGCCACGACAAAACAGGATAAAGAAAAGGTACTCCTGATAATGGCCGGCCTGTTGGTTCCCGCATGGATACCGTTCCTTAAAAATGCGATTTTGCCCGCATCCGGTATCGCCGTCTTGTCTCCCGATTTCCCTTTTGTTTTTGCCGGTTGGATTTGTTTCGCCATTGCAATACGGCGATACGATATGTTCGATATTACCACAAAAACAGTAGCGGATGAAATTGTTTCAACCATGAAAGAAACGCTGATGCTGGCAGATGAAGACGGCATTATTATTTCGGTCAATGAAGCTTTTTACAGGCTGTTCGGACACGGCGAAAAAGAAATTGCCGGTCAGTCGGTGAACGACTTTTTAAAAAACAGTCCCGATGCGGAGAAAAAACTAGGCACAAGCTACAAGACCGAAGAAATCAGAAACCGTATTTGTATTTTCGACACAAAAGATAAAAAAGGGGCACATTTAAGCTTTTCGGTGTCGTTCCTGAAAAACAGAAAGCAAAAAATTGTCGGGTTCGTGTTTTTAATAAGCGATGTTTCAGAACTGATTGAATCGGAAAACCAGCTTCAGAAACAGCAGGAAAACCTGGTTGAAATCGCACGCCAGGCCGGCATGGCTGAAATAGCTACGAACACCATGCACAACATCGGAAATATTCTGAACAGTGTGAACATCTCCTCCGAACATTTTATTTCCACGATTGAAAATCTGAAAGTGAAAGAGTTTGAGCAAGCCAGCGACCTGATACTGGCCAACAGCGGTTCGCTTCAGGAATTTTTCGCCACTGACGAAAAGGGCAAAATACTACCGGATTACCTTGGTTCCATCATAGAAGAGCTTGAAGAACAACACAACACTTTAACAACAGAAAAAAACAGGCTTGCAGAAAAGATCAGGGTCATTGAAGAGAGTATCGCAGCGCAGCAGGCGCAGACAAAACGAAAAACCGTCGATAAAAACATAACAGAATTATGAATATTATTGCATTACCGCCTTTAATACTGACCTTTATTATTCTGTTTGCCGGTGTTTTTGTTTTTTCACAAAATGTAAAACACCCGGTTAATCAAACATTTTATGCTTACTCATTGATAACGGCATTATATACTTTTGCCGATTACCATTACATCTCCACACCCGATATCGATATTGCCGGTTTTTGGGTGAGGGTAGAAATGATTTGGCCGCTCTACTATATTGTGCAGCTTCATTTTTTAATGGTATTCGCCCGGTTCCCTTTAAAGGTTCCCAAAAGATGGAAAATCGTTTTATATACGGCCGGAATTTTAGTTTCCCTCTATTTTATTTTTCTGGTAAAGATCGGCATAGAGCGCAGAGGCGATATGTGGTTCAGGACCACTGAGGATTTTAACTCAACGGTGCAACTTGTCCAGATGCTGTTTGCTTTGCCTGTTATCGTCATAACCCTGGTTTTCGGTATCCGGCACGTCGTTAAATCCAAAGGAAGAAAAAAAACACAGATTTCATCGGTACTTGCAGGGATAATGCTCCCGACGATTTATTCCATAGTTAAGGAAGCCAATCCGCAAACCAGCGCTATGTTTTTAATTCCTATTTCGTATATCCAGTTTATCAGCTGGTCTTTTTTTGTATATGCCATCCGGCGCTACCGCCTGTTCAACATCACCCCCGAATATGCTTCGCACAACATTATTTCAACAATGAAAGATGGCCTTGTGCTGCTCGGTGAAAACGGCCGTATTATCGACTCGAACGAGGCGTTCCGCAAAATGTTCGGTCTCGGAAAAAATGAAACAACCCATTTGCCAATCGAACGTTTACTGAACAAAAATGCCATCTCCCGCCTCTACCGCGAAAATAAATTTATACGTTCGGAAATCAGTAACGAACGTCTTGTACATACAAACCGGCAAGGCCAAAAGCTCACGTTGAAATTATCGGGATCGGTTATACGAAATTATACCGGGGAAAAAGCAGGATTAGTGCTTGCCATTACCGATTTCACCGAATATGAACATGCCCGGGAAAAGCTGAGGGTGCAACAGCAGCATATGGCGAATATGGCCCACCGGGCAGGAATGGCCGAAGTTGCATCCAATATTATGCACAATATCGGGAATGTATTGAACAGCATACACATTTCTTCGGAACACATTTCTTCCATTTTAAAAAACTCGAAAATAAAAGAACTGGCCCAAATCAATCAGTTACTGAAAGCAAACAAGGAAGGATTGGCCGGGTTTCTTTCAAACGATTCAAAAGGAAAGTTAATTCCCGAATATCTGAACCAGGTTGCCGTAACCCTCGGTAAAAACCATGGGGAATTAAAAAAAGAAAGCGAAAGGCTGGTTGAAAAAATCAACCTGATTGGCGAGTCGATTGAATTACAGCAGGGGCCGGCAAAACCGGGTAACTTTTATGAACAGGTGAGTATAACCGGACTCCTGGATGAAGTGTTTAAAATTATGCAACCCAGTTTCCTGAAATATGGCATCACTCTTTCGGTAAAAAGCAGTATGGAAGAACCAGAGGTTGTAGAGATCCCCAAAAATAAAATGTTTAATGTATTGCTCAATATTATTAAAAACGCCTATGAATCGGTAAAAGAAAATGAAAGAGACAACCGGCTGATCGATATCCGGGTTTTCGTCCCGCAACCGGAGGTCGTTCAAATCGACATCGCCGATAACGGAGCCGGTATTGCACCTGAAAACCTCGGTAAATTATTCAACTTCGGATTCACTACAAAAGAAAGCGGAAACGGTTTTGGCCTGCACTACTGTGCCACTGCCATACAGGAAATGAACGGGACTGTTTCGGCAAAAAGCGACGGACTGAGCAAGGGCGCTGTGTTTTCTGTAGCGGTACCGGTTAAGCAGCCCGGGTGAGAAGGGAGAGATGAGAAATGAGAGGTGAGTGATGAGAGACGGCGGGAGTTCTTTAAACTGCATTTAAAAACCAACTAAAAAATCCGGAAAGATCAAAAATCAGGCGGCCAACACACTAAAGCCACTCGCCGCTCGAAGCCTTACCGCCGGCGCGTATTCCTCTGCTTCCACGGCACTGCGGTTTGCCCCTTGGAATCTAAACGGCTGATCGTGAAAACCCGAAACCAACGGGATTAAAAACTGCAACGCTCGATAGTCTGTCGCAGTTGAGTGCAATAAAAAGAATGGAGAACAACTATCAGTCTAAAC
>CAZXHP010000060.1:0-18252 GCA_964639655.1 uncultured Mariniphaga sp. | reverse complement strand
GTATTCAGCCCTAAACTCCCAAATATTACTGTTTTTAAGTTTCTTAAATACCCTGACATCATTAACAACCTGCGATTTTGAAATATTAAAAATCAGTTTTTCTGCCGCCTTCGCTGCAATGCCTTCCAAAAATTCAATGGCTTCCGGTAAATACGTTACTTCAAATTGTTTCACAGTACAAATGTATTAATAGTTGCAATATATTACAACAAGATGAATTATTAAATTTAATTTGCCTTTTTTAGTAGCTGCATTTGTGGTTCTTTTTTTGCCTGCAATGCCAGTTTTGCGTAAAATTCAGCAATTTGTTGAGCGGTGTCAATAGCTGGTTTTCCTACATATTCCAAAAACTGTTTCTCAGTGCTATGAGCTGTAATTGAAATTAGCCAACTGGTTGGCATTTCTCCGTAAAAGTTGGTTGCATACGAACGCCTGCAAACATGGCTACTGATTAATTCATGTTTGGGAAATTTCCCATATTCTTTACGGGTCATTTTGGTTTTTTCATCAGTTACCATTTTGCCGCCCTCTATGGGTTCTGTTATTCCTGCCTCTTTGCAAACATCTTTAATATGAAGATTGAATTTACCATCTGAAATGTAATACGGAAATTTACCGTTTCTTTTTTCCAGAATCTGTTTTACTTTCCAGTGCAGTGGAATAAGAACATATTTGCCGGTTTTCTTTTGGGTTAACTCAATAAATTCAACTCCGTTTTTAACAATCAGGTTTTCATTGGTAAGGGTTAACAGGTCGGAAACTCGTTGGCCAATGTAACAGCCTATAATTAGTCAGTCTTTTGCGTTTTCCAGTGCTTCGCGTTTAAAGGTGGTGTTTTCTATTGTTTCCAGTTCATCGAATGATAAAACCACTTTTGCGGCCTCATCGGTATAACCTTTAATTTGCTTTAACTGCGGGTGTGCAGGAATATTGTTTTGGGTGTTCGCCCACAAACAAACCGTTTTAACAAATTTGATGTAACGGCCTGTTGTGTTTTCGCCCAATTTGTCGGTTTCCAGAAAGTATTTTTCCAGTTCATCAATCATTTTCAGGCCAACATCTTTAACCGTTACTTTTTTGTTCCGGTGTTTCTGGAAGTTATCAATTTTAACTTTCAGGGTTTTATACTTTTTTATGGTGGATAAGGAAACGCCTCTTTTACCGTTACGTTGTTTTTTTCGCGGCAAATAATCTATATAATCCTGAATACAATTGGTTAACAGGTCTTTTTCGGTGGTTTTTATTTTTCCGGCGAACATATCAAGTTGCTGTTGCAGCCAGTCGCCTGTTATTTCCATTCCTTTTTCAACTTCATTCAGGTTTTCAGAAATAGTTGTTTTTAGTTTCTCTAACTTAACTTTCAGGTTCTTTTGTTTTGCGTCGCCGCCTTTTTTGGGCAAATGGGTTTCAAAGCTCCATTTGTCCGGGTCGATGGAATAGTCCGTTTTCCTTTTAAACACTGATTTATAGCCAGTTGACAGGGAAATGTGGATTGTAGCGGGGTTTTTACTACTCTGTAAAAAGAATTTTATTGTTGCCATAACACTAATTTTAAACGTTTTACAAATATAAAAACTTAGGAAATATTTAGGAAATAAATGTGCAATTTAATTCAATCCTATTAAATGTTATTCAATATGGTCATTCCTTTGAATGTCAGTATTTATAAGGTATTCAGGATATATTTTATGAATTTTGGGATGTTAGGAAATGCAAGAAAATTGGGGGTTTGTGCTCCCGCCAGCTCCACATTTCTTAAAATTGTTTCTGAAAAACAGATCATCTGTGGCCTGGCTCGGGCTGGAACACCGGGCTGCTAAGTACCTGACTGATTATCCCGCCTTTTTATTGAACAAATTGTCCTCTTTTTCAGTTAAATAGAAAAACAGTTCGTTATGGGAAAAATAAAAAAAGAGGACATCAAACAGGAAGTGTTCGACCTGTATGACGACTACGCGCACAACCGGATAGACCGCCGGCAGTTTATGGAAAGACTTTCGGTGTATGCCGTTGGTGGTGTGACGGTTTCTTCGCTGATGAGTTTTATTATGCCCGATTACCAGGACAAAATCCAGGTGAAGCCGAACGATCCGCGGCTTAAAACAGAGTTTGTGGAATACGATTCGCAGAAGGGCGGCGGAAAAATCAAAGGGCAACTCTCGCGCCCGGTGAACAGCAACAAAAAACTGCCGGGTGTGATTGTGGTGCACGAAAACCGGGGACTGAATCCGCATATCGCGGACGTAGGTCGCCGGGCCGGGCTGGAAGGTTTTCTTTCTCTGGCGCCTGATGCACTCACTCCGCTGGGAGGCTACCCGGGCAACGACGACGACGGACGGGCGCTACAGGCCAAACGCGACCGCAATGAAATGCTGGAGGATTTTATCGCAGCCTTTCACTACCTGAAATCACATCCGGAATGTGACGGAAAGGTAGGGGTGGTCGGTTTCTGTTTTGGTGGTTGGATTTCCAATATGATGGCTGTGCAAATTCCCGATTTGCAGGCAGCTGTTCCGTTTTACGGCGGACAGCCCGACTCGGTGGATGTACCGGCAATTAAAGCTTCTTTGTTGCTGCATTTTGCCGAACTCGATACCCGCGTGAATGCCGGCTGGCCTGCTTACGAGGAAGCTCTGAAAAACCATAACAAGGAATACAGGGCCTACATTTACCCGCAAACAAATCATGGGTTTCACAACGACACCACCCCGCGTTTCGACGAGGCGGCAGCCAAACTGGCCTGGCAGCGTACCGTGGATTTCTTCAAAGAGAAGATTGGTTAATCACTGGTAAGCTAATGTGGCGGTGAACTCTATTGCAGAGATCCGTTCAGGTATGATTAGCAGGAGATACTTTGTTTACCTGCTTTATATCGAAGCTTTCTACATATCTACTTCCACTTTGGCAAATTCTGTTTTGGAATATTTGCCCTCTTCCAGTTTTTTTCGTACGGCTTTAAACGCATTTAAAGTATATTCCACATCTTCAACGGTATGCATGGCTGTTGGAATAAGCCGGAGGATGAGTTCTCCTTTCGGGATAACCGGGTAAACCACAATGGAACAGAATACGCCATAATTTTCACGTAAATCGTAAACAAGGTTAGTGGCTTCGGCGGTTCCTCCTTTCATGTAAACCGGAGTTACCGGCGAATTGGTTTTTCCAAGGTCGAATCCGGCTTCTTTTAATCCTTTTTGCAGCGCATTAACTACGGTCCAGAGTTTTTCCCTAAGTTCGGGCATGGAACGAAGCATGTCCAAACGTTTTAAAGCACCCAGAACCATCGCCATGGGCAACGACTTGGCATAGGTTTGAGAACGCATATTGTAACGCAGGTAAAAACAAACATCGGTGTTTCCTGCTACAAAGCCTCCAATACCGGCCATTGATTTGGCAAAGGTTCCAAAATGTAAATCTACTTTGTCGGTTACGCCAAAATGCTCCGGTACACCGGCCCCGGTTTTGCCCATCGTTCCAAATCCATGTGCATCGTCAACCAGCAGTCTGAACTCAAATTCTTCTTTCAGTTTTACAATTTCATCCAGTTTGCCCAAATCGCCCGACATTCCAAACACACCTTCGGTAATGACCAAAATTCCGCCATTCTGTTTTTGAGCGAGTTTGGTTGCACGTTCAAGTTGTTTCCGCAGGTTTTCCATATTGTTGTGCGGGTAAACAAAACGTTTGCCCATATGCAGACGAACTCCGTCGAGGATGCAGGCATGCGCTTCCGAATCGTAAACTACCACATCGTTCCGTCCGCAAATGGCATCAATCACCGAAACCATACCCTGGTAACCGTAATTCAGCAAAAATGCATCTTGTTTTCCAACAAAAGTTGCCAGTTCATGCTCCAGTTGTTCGTGTTTTGTCGTCTGCCCCGACATCATACGGGCTCCCATGGGATAGGCCAGACCGTACTGCGCCGCTGCCTCCGCATCTGCTTTTCTTACTTCGGGATGGTTGGCCAAACCGAGGTAATTATTTAAACTCCAGGTAAGCACTTCCTTACCCCTGAATTGCATGCGCGCGTTTATTTCACCTTCCAGTTTTGGAAAAGCAAAATAACCGTGTATTTTACTCATGTGTTGACCAATATCGCCCTGGTTAGCCCTGAATTTTTGAAATATATCCACGTTACGAAAGTTTAAAGATTTAAGAGTGCAAATGTAAACTTTTTTAAAACTTTGACAAATGTGTTAAATTCATCTAATTGACTTTACCTGTAATTAAAAAAAGGTTATTTTTGCGCCATGTTTATGAAAACGAGAATTTTTGTTATCGGATTAATAGTGACGTTGATTGTTGCGGCTTGCGGCGATTACAATAAAATTCTGAAGAGTACCGATTACGAATTCAAACTGAAAAAAGCCATTGAATACTACGAAGATGGCGAATTTGTTAAAGCGGGTACGCTCTTTCAGGAGTTGGTGAATATTTATCGTGGTACCAGCCGGGCCGATCAAATCTATTATTATTATGCCAAAAGTATGATGGGGCAGAAAGATTACCTGATGGCAACGCACTATTTTAAATCGTTGCTGAAGGAATTTCCCGGCAGTCAGTTTGCCGAGGAAGCGCAGTTTATGGTGGGTTACTGTAACTATCTGCTTTCGCCAAAACCCCGGCTCGACCAGACTGTTACAAGAGAAGCCATTGAGTCGCTTCAGCTTTATATCAATCTTTATCCTTACAGTGAAAGAGTGGATGAGGCCAACCGGCTTATGGACGAATTGATGGACAAACTGGTGTACAAATCGTACCTGAATGCCAAATTGTATTACGATTTCGAAAATTACAAAGCGGCAGTTGTTGCACTCGACAACAGCCTGAAGGAATATCCCGACAGCCAGTACCGGGAAGAACTGATGTACATGTTGCTGAAATCGAAATACCTGCTGGCCGTTAACAGCGTGGAAGACAAAAAACAGGAAAGACTTTCGGGCGCCCTCGACGAATATTTTTCTTTTGTCGATGAATATCCTGAAAGCCGATACAGAAAAGAAGCAGATAAGTTTTACGAAACAGTAGCTGATTTGCTCAATTACGATCAACAACAAGAAACAAATATCAATTAGAAAATGGATTATAAAAAAACAAAAGCAGCCCAGTCAACGGTGCCGAGAGATTTGGAAATATTGTCGAAAGAAACCGGCAATATTTATGAAACGGTGATGATTCTTGCCAAAAGAGCTAACCAAATATCTTCCGAATTGAAAGAGGAGTTAAATCAGAAATTGCAGGAATTTGCTTCTTACACCGATAACCTGGAAGAGATATTTGAAAACCGGGAGCAGATTGAAATTTCCAAATTTTATGAACGGCTCCCGAAACCCACTTTAATTTCTTTTCAGGAATTGGAAGAAGGACAAATTTATCACAGAAATCCGGCACGCGAAAGCAAACAAAATTAGTCTGTTTATACCCATGAGGTTTCGGGGGAAAAAAATAGTACTGGGAATTACCGGAAGTATTGCTGCCTATAAGGCAGCTTTTCTTTTAAGGTTGCTGATAAAAGAAGGAGCTGAGGTACAGGTCGTAATTACACCGGCTGGTAAAGAATTTATAACCCCGGTAACGCTTTCTGCGTTGTCAGGGAAGCCGGTAATCAGTGAGTTTTTTGGCGCATCCGACGGTACGTGGCACAGCCATGTCGATTTGGGCCTTTGGGCCGATGTTCTGCTGGTAGCTCCGGCAACCGCGGCTACCCTCGGGAAAATGGCAAACGGAATTGCCGACAATATGCTGGTAACCACCTACCTTTCTGCAAAATGCCCGGTTTTTATTGCCCCGGCAATGGATTTGGACATGTTTCTTCATCCTTCCACCCAACGTAATATTTCTGTATTAAAAGATTACGGGAATATTATACTCGACCCGGATGTTGGCGAGCTTGCCAGTGGACTGGAAGGAAAGGGACGCATGCAGGAACCCGAACATATCCTGGAAAAACTGGTTGAGTTCTTCAGCCAAAAAAAAAACTGCTGAATAGAAAGTTTCTTGTTTCGGCAGGTCCCACATTTGAAAAAATCGATCCGGTGCGGTTTATCGGAAATTTTTCTTCGGGGAAAATGGGGTATGCTATTGCGGAGGAGCTCGCTGGTCAGGGAGCGGAAGTAATTCTTGTATCCGGTCCGGTTTCGGTTTCAACGCAAAAAGAAGGAATAAAAATATGCCACGTAGAGTCAGCCGAAGAGATGTATAATGAATGTATGAAGCATTTTCCCGGTTGCGACGGCGCGGTGATGAGCGCGGCGGTAGCAGATTTTACGCCGGTACATCCGGAAGTTCAGAAGACAAAACGCGGGAAAGGGAATTGGAACATCGAATTAAAACCCACCAAAGATATTGCAGCCGAACTGGGAAAAATAAAACGTAAAAACCAGGTTTTGGTGGGATTTGCCCTCGAAACAACAGACGAAGAGGCGAACGCACAAAAAAAACTGGAAAAGAAAAACCTCGACTTTATCGTGTTAAATTCACTGAACGATGCCGGTGCCGGTTTCGGCGTGGATACCAATAAGATCACCGTCATCGGGAAAAACAATAAAACGGTTCCTTTCGAGTTAAAAACTAAGAAGGAAGTGGCCGCAGACATCGTAAAAATGATAGACTCGATTCTTCGGTAACGAATCAGCCGCTTCCGGTAAATTTTATTACTTTTACCTTTTCGGAGGAGTTTTTTATGAAGAAAATAATTGTCTTAACCATCGCCATTTTGTCAACAGTTTCGGTCTTTGCACAGGAACTTCGGTGTAATGTTACGGTTTCGGCACAACGTATCCAGGGAGCCAACAGGCAGCTTTTCAGAACCATGCAGGCCGATGTGTACGAGTTTATGAATAACCGGAAATGGACGGAACATGTTTATACGTATGATGAAAAAATCAGGTGTAACATTCTGATTCGCCTCGATGAACAGATTTCTTCCGATGAGTTCCGGGGATCGATCCAGGTGCAGTTAACCCGGCCGGTTTTTGGTTCGAGTTACGAAACAACTGTGCTGAATATTAAAGACAACGACTTTCACTGCCGGTATGTGGAATTTCAGCCGCTGGAGTTTAATGAAACTTCCAACCGGGAAAATCTCACCAACATTCTGGCATTTTATGCTTACATCATTTTAGGATTCGATTACGATACTTTTTCACCCGAAGGAGGGACACCTTATTTCGAAAAAGCACAGGCTATTGTAAACAACTCGCAAAATGCCCGCGAAAAAGGCTGGAAAGCGTTTGAGAGTGAACGGAACCGGTACTGGCTTATTGAAAATGTGTTGAATAAATCCTATTCCGCTTTCAGAAGTTGTATGTACACATACCACCGGCAGGGTCTCGATGTTATGGCCACGAAACCTGAAGAAGGCCGGTCCAACATTGCCAATGCCCTTCGCGATATTCAGGCTGTTTTTCGCCGGCGGCCTTCATTGTATATTTTGCAAATGTTTTTCGATTCCAAAGCCGACGAAGTTGTAAATGTGTTTTCAAAGTCGTTTCCCGATGAACGAAATCGTGTGCTGGCAATTCTCAACGAGGTCGATCCTTCCAACGGAAGTAAGTATAAGAAAATAGCAGAAAGCGAAGATTTATAACTGATTTATGCTGACCAAACTGGCTGTTTCCAATTATGCACTGATAAGTAACCTGGAGGTGGATTTTTTTTCCGGGTTAAATTCGGTTACCGGCGAAACCGGTGCCGGAAAATCCATTATTATGGGTGCGCTGGGTTTGATTTTGGGAAACCGGGCAGATCTTTCGGTTTTGAAAAGCAGGGACGAAAAGTGCATCGTGGAAGGTTTTTTCAATGTGGAAAATTACCGGTTACAATCTTTTTTTTCTGAAAATGATCTCGATTACGATGTTCAAACAATTTTGCGGCGTGAAATTGCACCGTCGGGAAAATCACGCGCGTTTATCAACGACACTCCGGTAAACCTGAAAACGTTGAGCGAACTGGCGCTGCAGCTCATCGACATTCATTCACAGCATCAAAACCTGGAACTGGGTAACCGTCAGTTTCAGTTAAATCTTGTGGATACGGTAGCCGGAACAGGAACAATCCTTTCAGAATACCGCCAGTTGTACAAGCAATTTATTTCAACGAAAAAAGCTCTGGATGCGCTGATTGACAAAAGTGAAAAGGAGCGTGCCGATCTGGACTACTGGCAGTTTCAGTTTAACCAGCTCGACGAGGCAGGGCTGCAGAAAAATGAACAGGAAGTGCTTGAAACAGAGCTGGAACAACTCACTCATGCCGAAGAAATAAAAACTGCTTTCACCGAAGTACAGCAACTGCTCGACGATGAACGGTTTTCGGTTGTTCAGCATTTAAAAGAAAGTCATAAAAAACTCGAAGGTATTCAAAATTATATTCCGGAAGCTTCTGTGCTGGCCGAACGGCTGCAAAGCAGTTTGCTGGAACTGAAGGACATTTTGGATGAAACAGAACGGCTGGCCGAAACGGTTGAACACCACCCTACGCGCATTGAAACAGTGAATGACCGGTTAAATCTTATTTACACCCTTCAGCAAAAACACCACGTAAATTCGGTACAGGAACTGCTTGATTTGAAAAATTCGT
Organism: uncultured Mariniphaga sp.; assembly: GCA_964639655.1. Lineage (GTDB taxonomy): Bacteria > Bacteroidota > Bacteroidia > Bacteroidales > Prolixibacteraceae > Mariniphaga. The sequence goes on along the minus strand of CAZXHP010000060.1, from coordinate 9,672 downwards.
TCGACAAAAAAATAAATCAGGTAACCGGTTACGAAGAAGAAATTCGTTTATTGAAAACGAGCCTGGAAAACCAGCGGACAAAACTTGAAGACAAAGCAAAGGAACTACGCATAAAACGCGAAAAATCGTTTGGAAAAATTGAAGAAGCAGTGCTCGGTGATCTGAGACAACTGGGTATGCCCAAATCGAAACTGGAAGTAGTGCACGAAGCATTGCCCGATTTTACACCGAACGGAAAAGATGCGGTTTCATTTTTATTCAGCGCCAATGTTGACGTCCCGGCCGCCGAGATTTCCGGGATCGCTTCCGGTGGTGAAATGTCGCGGCTGATGCTGGCAATAAAAAATTTGCTGCGCACCAGTAAAGCTTTACCAACTGTAATTTTTGATGAAATTGACGCTGGAGTTTCGGGTGAAATCGCCCTGAAAATGGGAAATATTTTAAAAGCATTTTCAACCACCACCCAGATAATAAATATTACCCATTTGCCACAAATAGCTGCTAAAGGCGATGCCCATTTTCTGGTTTACAAATACGAACAAAAGGGGCGGACTTTTACATCAGTCAGGCAGCTTGATGAACACGAACGCGTGGAAGAATTGGCCAAAATGGTGGGGGGCGAAAATCTAACAGAAAACACACTAAAAGCAGCTCAGGAATTACTTCAGCAATAAAAAAAGGCCTTCTTTCGAAGACCTTCTGTATGCAACTGCCTGTTTTTTAGAATCTTTTTTCTTTGATTCGGGCTTTTTTACCGGTTCGGCCACGCAGGTAAAACAACCTTTTACGGCGAACTTTACCTCTTTTGTTTACTTCAATGCTTTCGATAAAAGGCGAATAAAGTGGAAAAATTCTTTCTACGCCGATATTACCCGACATTTTCCGAACAGTAAATGTTTTGGTATTTCCTCTTCCACTTATCTGGAGTACCACACCCCGAAAATTCTGAATACGCTCTTTGTTCCCTTCCCGAATCATATAACTTACGGTAACGGTATCACCGGCAGCGAAGCTCGGGTGCTCCTTTTCTACCTTAAACTCGTTTTCTACAAATTTTATTAAATCCATCGCTGAAATTATTTAATTAATGTTGGCAATGTAATCCGCCACCCGGCGGACAAGAGATTGCTTAAAAACCGGCGCAAAAATAATACTTTTTTTTACAAGGCAAATGAAAGTCGATTCATTTAAAGCCAAATAACTCAAATTTTACTCAATCACTTTAAATTGATCTCCGGTATGTTCGATAATCACGCGGTACCACCATTCCGGGTATTCCGGGAAAATGGGGTAGGGTGGCATTCCGGTTTCGGTACGTTCAAATTTTCCGTCTTTTTCGCGTTTGATGTTGCCGTCGAGGTATTTTATCAGCAAATATTGCCAGAGTTTTTCCCAGCGGGCGGTTACATGGTTGGCTTCATTAACCGAGTAGATATTTAGAAATCGGCGGGCTTCATCGGAGCCATGGTCTTTGTAAATCTCTTTTGCCGCCTGGTCGATAAGTGGAACAAATTTTTCAAAATTGCCTTCCAACTCATTTTGCACTTTCTGAATATCTTTAATCATATCGCCGTAACGCAAAAAGGCGAAGTTCGAAACTTTGTTAAACGTCCAGAATGCAGAAGTTGGGCTGTAAGTAAGCAGGTCGCCGTTTTCTTCGGCAAAACATTCCGGAATTTCAGTAATGCCGCAATACATGGGCACATATACTGTGTTGTAGGTATCGTCAACGCCAAACCACAGAATTCCGCCTATAGGATCGGGTAGCCAGTTGCGGCTTTGGCTCACAAATGAAAAGCCGGTTTGGCGGGTGGAAATAGGCCTTTCGTTGCAATATTGAACTGAATCTACTTCCCAGGTAAGTTTTCCAAAACGGTAGGGTAATGCAAACGGGCCGGCACCCACATCCTGCGTCATATCCAGGTCGGTGCCGTGGTAATGGTCGCGCATCATGTTTTGCACATCGCGTACGCTCAGTTTTTTGTCGGGTTTAATCCATAAAGGCATCCGGTTTGTGGCATAGTTGGTCGAGCTGTCAAATTTTATCAGTCCTTTCGCATAATCCACATACTTTTCCATTCCCGAGGCCACTTTGTTAAACCCCGCCCAAACACGGGCTTCGCAAAAGCGGGCGCCGCCAAAATCAACCGGAGCATACACATCTGAAAAGCTGAAATCGTCATCTGTTCCGTTGTACCAGCCTTTTTCCCGGGCAAATGAAATGACATCAGGAGAATACAAACAATTTTCCGGATCGTTTTTCGGGAAAGTGGTAATGCGCGCCTGGTTGGCATGTCCGCTGATGTAACCGTCGGGAATTTTTGCAGCTACCCAAACGGCTCCTTTTTCTCCTTCGCCTTTGCCAATCAGCTCCATAATCCAAACTTCGTTGGGGTCGGCAATGGAAAACGATTCGCCCGAGCTGTAATATCCGTATTTTTCAACCAGATCGGCCATCACCTGAATGGCTTCGCGGGCGGTTTTTGCGCGTTGCAGGGTAACGTAAATCAGGCTCCCGTAATCCATAATTGCACCTTCCTGGCTCGACAGTTCTTTTCTGCCGCCGTAAGTAGTTTCGCCAATGGCCAACTGGTATTCGTTCATGTTGCCTACCACGCTGTAAGTGCGGCGGGGCTGAGGAATTTGTCCCAGGTATTTGCCGGTGTCCCATTCGTAAATGTCGCGCATGGCTCCTTCCGGGTGATCCTGTGCCGGCTGGTAATAAAGTTCGCCATACAAACTGTGCGAATCGGCCGCATAAGTGATCATGGTAGATCCGTCAACCGAGGCGCCGCGGGTAACCAAAAAGTTGGTGCAGCCGTTTGAAATCTGGTAATTTGTTAGCAGGAATATCAAAGTCAGTATTCCGGTGGATAGTGTTGCTTTTCTCATTCTATACTATTTTTTTTTGGAAAGGGCAAATATAATTATTTCAAAATATCTGAAGCTGATTTTTGTCGTAAGCCGATTTTTACAAACATCCTTTTATTTTTTCCAGAATCTCATCCATATTATTGTCGAGACCAACGGAGAATCTTACCAGCCCGTCGGAAAGCCCCATCTGGTTTTGGATTTCCCGGGGAACCTCCGAAGAAGTGCTGTGGCCTGAACAGCTGAAAAGCGTTTTGAAATACCCTAAACTTACGGCCAGGTAACCCACGCCGGCATCCTGCATTTTTCGCATAAACCGGTTGGCTTTTTTGTGGGTTTTCAAATCGAGGGCGAGCAACCCGCCAAAACCGAATTCTTCGTTCATCAGTTTTTTGTGCAGTTCGTGTTGGGGGTGGTTTTTTAACCCCGGGTAAATCAGTTTTAATCCTGAATCGCTCAGATTTTCGGCCAGAAACTGTGCATTTTTGCTGTGCTGTTTCATGCGTAAATGTAAGGTATGCAGGTTTTTCAGGATACTCGAAGAACGCAGCGAATCAAGTACCGGGCCCAAAAGCATAGCCGTCCCATCGTTCACATTCGATAAATTATTGATAAATTCTTCCGAAGCACAAATCGCTCCGGCCACACAATCGTTTTTGCCGTTGATGAATTTAGTCATACTGTACACCACGATATCGGCTCCGTGTAAAGCCGGAGTCATTATCATTGGGGTGAATGTGTTGTCCACCATCAGTTTGGCGCCGGTATCGCGGGCAATTTTTGCCAGTTCCGGAATATCGGAAACCTGCAGCAGCGGATTGGTTACACTTTCGGTGTAAATCACTTTGGTGTTGGGCTGCATGGCGGCTTTTACTTGCTCCGGATTGGTAATGTCCACAAAAGTAACATCGATGTTGTAACGCGGCAGCCAGTTTTTCAAAAAAGCGAATGTTCCGCCGTAAGTGGTAACACTGGTTACAATGTGGTCGCCCGAGTGGCAAAGTTGCAACAGGGCACAGGTAATAGCTGCCATTCCCGATGCCGTTACCCAGGCCGATTCGGTGTTTTCCATGGCGGCCAGTGCATCGGCCAGGTACTTGTTGCTGGGATTCCAGTGGCGCGAATACAAAAAGCAACCTTCCATGTGTCCTAAAAAGGTTTCTTCCATGGTTTCGCCTTTTAGAAAAGTAAAGGTGGAGGAGTCGGTGACGGATGGATTTACGCCGCCAAATTCGCCGAATTGTTTCAGATCATAAATCTTTTTTGCCGGATTGTAGTTCATTTTTTCTGGTTTTTGTTTGGGGTGAAAATAGGGGAAATTACGAGAACGAAATATGATATTGGTCGGGTTTGGGAGAGTCGGTTATCCAACTTTTATCTAATTAATCATGCTTTAATGCGCGGATTTAATCCACACCACCCTCAAAAATCACTCCCGAACTGCTATCCCTACTTGCCCCGGTTACCGAAGCATAACAGTTGATTTCACCCAAATGCCGCAGCAACCCCAGAAAAGCAAATACAAGCGCTTCTTTGTAATTAATGATTTCTGATGACGGGACGACAATCTCACATTTTAGGTACTCCCCGAATTTTTCCAGCAGAAAGGTATTGAAAGCGCCGCCACCTGTTACCAGCATTTTCCCTGTTGCGGGCGCGGCTTGGGCAATCTGAACGGCAATGTGTTCGTAAACTGTTCTCAATTTTTCCTGAACAGAAAGATTCGATTCTTGGATAACCGGAAAAAAATGACTATCCATCCACTCTTTTCCGAGTGATTTGGGCGGGTTTTGAGCATAAAAATCCAGTTGGTTCAGTCTTTCAAGCAAATGATTGTCGATTGTTCCCCGGCATCCCAGTTCACCGTTTTCATCGAATGGTTTTCCCAGTTTCCGGGCCAAATCGTTTAGTATAAAATTTACCGGGCAAATGTCGAAAGCTATTCGTTTACCGTTTTTTTCGAATGAAATATTGGCAAATCCACCCAGATTGAGGCACGCTTCGTATTCGGAAAAAAGCAGCCGGTCGCCAACTGGCACAAGTGGGGCACCCTGTCCGCCAAGGGCTACATCTCCGGTGCGGAAATCAGCCACTGTGGTAATTCCGGTTTCGGCAGCAATACAGGCACCGTTTCCGGCCTGAAGTGTAAATCCTTTTTCCGGCTGGTGAAAAACGGTGTGGCCGTGCGACGCAATCAAATCGGGTTTAAGTTGGTGGTTTTTTATAAACCGGTTGATTTGCTGTCCGGTAAACTGTCCGTATGCGTTGTGCAGTTCAATCAGTTTTTCGCCCGAAAGTTTCGGTGCGGTCCGCAGTTTTTTTTCCCATTCGTTTGAATACTTCACGGTATCTGCGGCCACAATGGAAAAGTTCCACCGGTTTTCTGAACGCCGGAATTCCACTGCCGCCAAATCGAGGCCGTCGAGCGAAGTACCCGACATGGTGCCCACCACCAGCCAGCTATTTCCAGAACGAGGCTTCATAGGTACTTTCATTTCCTTTGCTATCGGTCACTTTTAAAACAAACTCATGCCGTTTACCCAGTTCAAACCGTTCGGCATCAAAATAATGCGTTATCATATTGGTTTTGGCGTCGTATTCAAACAGTGTCCATTTTCCGTCGAGCGTTCCCAGGTATTCTTTAATTCCTGAAAGTTCATCGGTAATCAGAAACCGGATGCGCGATGTTTCAGTGATGGCGGAATTATTCCGGATGCTGAGCGGCACAATTCGTGGGGGAACCGTATCCAGCGCTACAGCGTAATTTCCGAATGAACGGATATTGCCGGTAACCCAGCCATTGTCATAATTTCCGCTGGCTGTCGAAATTTTCTGAGTTAATGTATCAACGGTTACCAAAAGCGCTTTTTCCTGCAGCCGTTTTTCCAGCTTTTCAGTTTTTATCGAAAGCCGGGCGAAGCTGTGCAGAGGGACGGTGTTTTGGTGAATCACATGAATATCTGAAAGAAATTTTTTCGAAGCAGGTTTTTGTCGCCACGTGAATTTCACATTGTCGTAAAAAGTTTCTTCCGGAAAATCGATGCGAATGTTTTCATCCCTGAACCGGTTGGTTTGGTTGTATTTCAGCAACTGATTGAAAGGAGTTTCAGGTCGTTCAACCCGGGCGGCTTTGCTTTCTACCTTAAAATCGAGGATGGAAGTATTGCCCTGCAAATCCTTCAGTTCAAACCGCACAATGTGAATGTTGCCGTCGGTTACCCGCAAACGACCGTTGTTGCGCACGTAATCGTAAATTCGCAGCCGGTTTCCGGGGTCGGTCCAGGTTTTGTGAAACCGGCGTTTGGATGTAATAAATTCTTCGTAATCGATATGGCTGTTGATGTAGCGGCTTTCCGAAAAGGAAAACCGGTCCATTTTAAAGGAATAATACAATTCGCCATCCCAGAACATACGCATGGAATAAACGCCGCAGCGGTTGTTCGAACCGTCGAAAAAATCGTTGGCGTGTAGCGCAAAACCAATCAAACCGTACGCCGAAATAACCGGATTGTTTTGAATTTGGTATTTTCCATTTACATACACCAGCGGATAGGTTTTCTTTTGCGCCTGAAAATCCACATGGCCGAACTCGTTCAATGGCGCAATCATTAACGAGTAAAGGCTTGGAGCGACATTGTCCTTTACCGGAAAGGAATAGTGCAGCGGGTTTAGCGGTTCTTCGGTCTGGGTATCTCTGATTTCGAAATGGAGGTGCGGCCCTCCCGAACTTCCTGAATTTCCGCTTTGGGCAATAAATTCATCCTGTTTCACCGGGAAATGGTCTTTGGGAACCTGCAAATCTACCCTAAACGACTCCCGTTCGTATTGAATATTTTTTACATACTGTGCTATGTCTTTGCGAAAACTATCCAGATGCCCGTAAACCGATGTAGTTCCGTTGGGATGGTCGATGTAGAGTGCCAATCCGTAACCAGAGGGCGAAACGAATATCCGCGAAATATGACCATCTGCAACCGAATATACGGGGATGCCTGTAACTCCCTTTGTTTTAATGTCGATTCCCGAATGAAAATGGTTGGCGCGCAATTCGGCAAAACTGCCACTCAGGAATATGGGAATTTTTACCGGACTGGTATATTCATTGGTTTGTCCGAAAACGGAAAACGAATATAAAGTGAGGAAAATTATTGTGAAATACTTCATTTAAATCTTTCTAAAGCAGGCAAATTTATAAAAAACAGACTATTAAACATCAAGAGAACCTGGCATTATCTTTATAACCATATAATGTGCCTAAAGCCTGTTCTCTCTGCAACTTATTAGCCGTTGGCTGAGGCGCAACGGCAATTTTGGAAAAACATCACAAAAAAGTGCTAAATTGCTTTCGGGACTTTTCAACAAATCTTTATTGCCGTTGGATTTATCCAACGGACTGCATGATAGCAATATAATCCGGCTTTAGCCTCATAAATTCTGACCACTGGTGAAAAAGAATTTAAAGCGTCTGATTTATCTGATATCGGGTTTGTATTAATGGGTACACCGAACAATATTTTTGGCATAATTTTCCAAACACTTTTTCAATAGGGTAAAAATATTAACTTTGTGCACGAATTGCAGCAAAAATGACCGACGAAGATCGTTTGCTTTTGAATGAATTAAGAGGCAATGTGCAACAGTTGTTTCAGGAATATAAAAATCTGAAGGCTGAGAAAAAAGCGCTCGAAGGCAGGGTGTCTGTTTTGACGCAGGAAATTGCCCGGCTCGAACAGGAAAAAGCGGATTTGAGCCAAAATATAGAGAAAATAAAAATGGCCAACCGGATGCTTGCCGGCAATGACGAGAACGGTGAAGCCAAAAAAAGAATAAATACTTTAGTACGGGAAATTGATAAATGTATTGCACTGCTCAATAAGTGATGAACGGTGAATAAAGAGCAACAAAGAATAAATATCCGAATCGAAGGGCGGGCTTACCCGCTGACCATCGATCGAAAAGAGGAAGAGAGACACCGGGTTGCCGCAAAAACGGTGAACGAAACGGTAAACAAATACCGTGAGCTGTTTCGCGATAAAGATGCACAGGACATTCTGGCGATGGCAGCATTTCAGATTGCACTGAATTATACCGAACTGGAACAACGCGAAGATAAGTCTCTTTTTATAGACGGATTGAAAGATTTGAACGACGATATTTCAGACTTTCTGAAAGAAAAAGTGAAAGTATAGGGAATTAAAGTTAAATATTTATCGAAGACCCGTAGTGAATTACTTTGAATAAACAAAGTGATTTTTTACGGGTTTTTTATTAGTTAATAATTAAAATAAATGCAATGGATTGGATACAAATATTTATAGGCTTCGCAGCCGGTTTTCTGGGAGGCGGAACTTTGGCTTATTACATCTGGGATAAGGCGCTGAAAAAGAAAAGCCGGAAAATCATCAGCGAGGCAAAAAGTGAGGGAGAGGTGACTAAAAAGGACAAAATCCTCCAGGCAAAAGAAAAATTTTTACAGTTAAAAGCCGAACACGAAAAATTTATCCAGGAGAAAAACAACAAAATTAATCAGCTTGAAAATAAGTTAAGTCAACGTGAAAGCTCGATTAACCAAAGACGTGATGAATTACAAAAGAATATCCGCGACTTTGAAATCACCAAAAAAGAGACGGAAGCCATTCGGGAAAACCTGAATACACAGTTGCAGCGGGTGGAGCACCGCACCGAAGAGCTGGAAAAAATCCATCGTCAGAACCTGGAAAAACTGGAACAAATTTCCGGGTTATCGGCTGAAGAAGCTAAAGCTCAACTGGTGGAATCCCTGAAAGATGAAGCCAAATCGGAAGCCGTGGCCTATATCAACGAAATTATGGAGGAAGCCCGCCAGACTGCCAACAAAGAGGCTAAAAAGATTGTGGTGAAATCCATTCAGCGGGTGGCTACCGAAACGGCTGTGGAAAATGCAGTTACTATTTTCCACATTGAAAGCGATGAAATCAAAGGCCGGATTATTGGCCGTGAAGGACGGAACATACGTGCGCTTGAAGCTGCTACCGGCGTGGAAATTGTGGTGGACGACACCCCCGAAGCTATCGTACTCTCTGCTTTCGATCCGGTACGCCGCGAAATTGCCCGTCTGGCACTGCACCAGCTTGTAACCGACGGACGTATTCACCCCGCCCGAATCGAAGAAGTGGTGGAAAAAGTGAAAAAACAAGTTGAAGAAGAGGTGATTGAGACCGGAAAACGTACAGCCATCGATTTGGGAATTCACGGGTTACATCCCGAACTGATTCGGTTAATCGGAAAAATGAAATACCGTTCGTCCTACGGACAGAACCTGTTGCAGCACTCCCGCGAGGTAGCCAACCTCAGCGCCATTATGGCTGCGGAGCTGGGTTTAAACCCGAAAAAGGCCAAGCGTGCCGGACTTTTGCATGACATTGGTAAAGTGCCCGACGATGAGCCGGAATTACCGCATGCTGTTTACGGGATGAAACTGGCTGAAAAGTACAAGGAAAAACCGGACATCTGCAACGCCATTGGCGCTCATCACGACGAAGTAGAGATGGAAACCCTGCTGGCGCCCATTGTGCAGGTTTGCGATGCCATATCCGGCGCACGCCCGGGTGCGCGCCGCGAAGTGGTGGAATCGTACATCAAACGGTTAAAAGACCTCGAAGATTTGGCGCTGTCATATCCCGGTGTTACCAAAACCTACGCCATTCAGGCCGGTCGTGAACTACGAGTAATCGTAGGTTCCGACAAAATGAGCGATCAGGAAGCTGAACAGCTTTCCTACGACATTTCAAAACGCATTCAGGACGAAATGACCTACCCGGG
>CAZXHP010000059.1:0-18366 GCA_964639655.1 uncultured Mariniphaga sp. | reverse complement strand
TTAACCAATTGAAATTCTTAATTTTACAAAAAAAGTGGAATCCAGCACCCACTCAAAAAAACGGGGCGTAACCGAAAAGCCTTATGAGTAGGAAAAAAATCAATAAAACATGAAAAAAAACGTAGCTGAATTTATCGGTACCTTTTGGTTGGTACTGGGAGGCTGCGGCAGTGCAGTACTGGCCGCAAATTTTCCGAATATTGGAATTGGCCTTGTTGGCGTTTCACTGGCATTCGGGCTTACAGTTTTAACCATTGTCTATTCCCTGGGCCACATTTCAGGAGCACATTTGAACCCGGCGGTTACCATAGGTTTGTGGGCCGGTGGCAGAGTTGGCGGAAAAACCATTCTTCCGTATGTGATTGCACAAGTTTTGGGCGGCATTGCAGCAGCCGCCGTATTGTATATCCTGGCAACGGGAAATGGTTCCGACATTGGAAACTTTGCCGCCAACGGCTATGGCGACCACTCGCCGGGAGGTTACAGCATGCTGGCTGCCATCGTTTCCGAATTTGTAATGACTTTTATGTTTCTGATTATCATTCTGGGGGCAACCGATGAAAATGCCCCAAAAGGATTTGCCGGAATTGCCATTGGCCTTGCACTGACATTGATCCACCTGATTAGTATTCCCGTTACAAACACCTCGGTAAATCCAGCCCGCAGTATTAGCCAGGCAGTGTTTGTGGGCGACTGGGCATTATCGCAATTATGGCTGTTTATTTTGATTCCCATTTTGGGTGCAATGGCAGCCGGCTGGGTATATAAACTCATAAAATCGTAATAAAACCCGGGACAAAACAGACCTGTTCGATCAAAAAAGGGTCTTGTTTACACAAGACCCTTTTTACTGAGCACTATAATCGTTAGATAACTTCCACATTAAAAGCTACCGGTCCGCGGTCGCTTTCCTTTGTTTCAAACTGAACAGTCTGGTCTTGTTCCAGACCAAACTGAGCGTCTTTAATTCCGGTACGATGCACGAAAATGTCTTTGCCATCTTCGGAGTGAATGAAGCCAAAACCTTTGACGGCATCATACCATTTTACTTTTCCTTGCATAAGCACTTGTTAGTAACGTTCTCTTCTGTTAAAACCGCCACCGCCTCTGCGATGACCACCACCTCCTCCACGGGAGTCGTTCGATCTCGGACGTGATTCATTTACCTTAATGTTACGTCCGCTAAGTTCGGCATTGTTAAGTTCGTCGATGGCTTTTTTAGCTTCCTCATCGTCGTCCATTTCAACGAATCCAAAACCTTTGCTGCGTCCTGTCAGTTTATCGGAAATGATTTTAACTGCAGACACTTCGCCATACTCTTCAAAAATTTCTCTCAAATCTTCTTCAACAACATTGTACGGAAGATTTCCAACATAAATGTTCATTTGTAACTAAAAATTAAATTAATAAAACAGGCTCTGCCGCAAAACGCGAAAACCTAAAAAATGTTTTGTTCCCGGATTTAGATGAATATCGAATAGTAATTGTTCAAAAACCAAAAAAATCGTGGTGAAAAACAGGAAGGAGAATCGTGCCCGGCTGCAGAATACCTTAAAAATTTCAACTAAATAAAGACCAATTTGCTCACTACCAGACAGCTGAATTAAAAAAAAGTTCAGAATTGCCTATTCATTCGCACCGCAAAGATAAACTAAAATTGGAATTTTCAAACTTTTAGCCCCTACTTATTCAATAAAGTATAAAAGAACTATTTTTTTATCGTTCCGGAAATTCTATTTTTTGAAGCAGGTGAAAATTCGCTGTTCAACAGATCCTTAACGACAACGCTTGCCACAAAACAGCCAAACACCGGCGGCATATAGGAGATTGTGCCCACAGTTGATTTTTTATTTTGCCCTTCTTCCAACCGAACGGCTTCTTCGGGAATTTCTTCGGGAGAGAAGACCACCCTGAACCCTTTTTTTATTCCCAGCTTCGAAAGGCGTTTGCGGAGCATTCTGCCTAATTTGCAATTGTACGATTTCGAAATATCCGCAACCTGCACTTTTGAAGGGTCGAGTTTGCCGCCGGCGCCCAGTGAACTTACCACTTTCAGCCCGCGTTGTATGCTGTGACTGATAAGAAAGACCTTGGGCGAAAGGGTATCGATGGCATCCACAACATAGTCGAATCGCTGACTTTCAAGTAATTCCACAGCTCTTTCGTCGCGAACAAACTCGTTCATCACCGTCAGGTCGATGTCGGGGTTAATATCGCGAAAACGTTGGGCCAGAACTTCTGCTTTCGGCTGACCGGCTGTACTTATTAACGCCGGCAACTGACGGTTTCGATTCGACACTTCCACCACATCGCCGTCAACAATGGTCATTCGTCCCACACCGGCCCGGCAAATCATTTCGGCGGCATATGCCCCCACTCCACCGAGGCCAACGACAAGAACATTTGCGTTTTTCAGGATTTCAAGCTTTTTTTTACCAAGTAGTAATTCAGTTCTTTCTAACCAACTCATCAGATTGATATTTTCCCGACGGATTTCTATATGTTGAAAAATGAATTGAAACTATATTTGGAAACTGACGTTTTCAATCCGGTTAAAATTTTCCCAAACGGCTTCCTTTAAGGCTTCAACCGAAATATTTTTGAGTTCGGCGCCCCGATTGTAAATCGCTTCAACAGACCCTTCATATTCATCGGTTTCAAAAAATATTTTTTCCAGGGGAAGAATTTTAAAAGCATCGATGGCTTTGGCATTTTCCCGGAAAAGATTTGCGCCGAATGAAAACATAAAACTTTTGTCAAACAGCTGCCGCGTAAATTCGACGCTACCGTTATAGCCATGAAAAATCCAGGGCATGGCAGGCCTGATCTGCCTGTGCAACTCCGCCACCTCGTTCCATGCTTTTACACAGTGAATAATCAAAGGCTTTTGGTATTCTTCGGCCATAAAAGCCTGTGCTCTAAAAGCCCTTACCTGCTCGTCAAAAACAGTTTCAGCCAGTCTGTCCAGACCACATTCGCCCACAAATATCACATGGTCGAAGTCCAAAGCGTCTTCCATCATCTGCATCCGATTGTTGTCTTCCTGTTCGGAGCCAATTCCCCAGGGATGCAAACCCACTGAATAAAAATTTTTCCCGGTAAAAGCCGGAATAGCCTCGCCCGGAGAAAGATTTTTTACAACTACCGCAGTATTCGGAACACCGGGGTTATGCGTATGAATATCGATGAATGGGATTTGAAGCACTTTTTTTCGGATTTAAACCATTTCGAGTATCTTTTTTACCACATTTTCCGCACCATCGGCTATTTGATCGATTGTTGCGTCCAGCATATAACACGGAGTAGTTACCACTTTGTATTTTTCATCCACCACAATTTGTCCGTGGCTGGTTTTTTTGTGCGTACCTCCCATTTTTTCAATGGCTTGCAGGGCTGCTTCATCCTGCCCGATGGTTACTTTAACATCGCCCAGTATTTTTGTAATCAACACCGGAGAGATACACAAAGCGCCTACCGGTTTTTTTTCGGCAATGGTATTCCGTACCGCCTTTTCCGCATTGGGATTTACCGAACAATCCACCCCGTCGAAGGCAAAGGTGCACAGGTTTTTGGCTGCTCCAAAACCTCCCGGAAAAACCAGGGCATCAAAATTTTTGGCGTTATACTCCGAAAGCGGCTTGATGTCTCCCCTTGCAATACGGGCAGCTTCTACCAGCACATTTCGCTTTTCAGGCATTTCTTCGCCGGTGAGGTGATTAATTACGTGTGCCTGATCGATATCGGGAGCAAAACACTGGTATTGAGCGCCGTTACGCACAACAGCCAGTAATGTAAGGGTAGCTTCATGGATTTCCGATCCATCGTAAACTCCGTTTCCCGCCAAAACAACTGCAATTTTTTTCATAGCAAATCGATTTTCAATTCCAATTCAAAATTACAGTTTTAACGGCAAAAAGGAAAATCTGCCTAATTAATTTCCTCCAGATTGTAAGGCGTTTCCTGGTACACGTAGTAGTTCAGCCAGTTGGAGAACAGCAGATTTCCAGTTGAGCCCCAACGCATGCATGGTGTTTTGGAGGGATCGTTTGCCGGATAATAATTGACCGGTATATCGATGGGAAGTTTTTTGGCCAAATCTCTTCTGTATTCTGTGTCGAGCGTGTGGCGCGCATATTCGGAATGCCCGGTAATGAACAACTGCCTTCCGTTATTGGCTTTTACAATGGCCACGCCGGCTTCTTCCGATTGCGCAATAATTTGCAGGTCTTTCACTTTCCCAATGTCTTCGGCCCTGATTTCGGTATGGCGGGAATGTGGCATAAAAAATACATCGTCGAACCCTCTCAAAATGGGAAGAGGTGTACGCACATGAGTATGCTCAAAAACCCCGAACATTTTTTTCGGAAGTTCATATTTCGGAATTCCGTAAAAGTGATACAATCCGGCCTGAGCCGCCCAACAAATAAATAAAGTAGAATAAACGTGATGCCGGGCCCAGTCCAGAATTTCCTTCATTTCATTCCAGTAGGTTACCTCTTCAAAGGGCAGTAATTCAACCGGAGCGCCGGTAATAATCATCCCGTCGTACTTTTTATTATTCAGATTGTCGAAATTCTTGTAAAACTGTTTCATGTGTTCCGACGACGTATTTTTTGATTTATGCCCTTTAATTTTCATAAATTCAATTTCGATTTGCAACGGCGAATTGGACAACAGCCGCAGCAAATCGGTTTCGGTGGTTACCTTCAGCGGCATCAGGTTCAGAATTATAATTTTCAACGGCCTGATATCCTGATGTTGAGCCCGCGATTCATCCATCACAAAAATATTCTCTTCTTTCAGAATATTTATGGCAGGTAATTTATCGGGAACATTTACTGGCATTTTATTTTGTTTTAGCCCCTCCCTGCCTCCCCACTGGGGAGGTTAGGGAAAGGGATGTTATTAAGTTATCAAATTTCAAAAGCTCTCTTTTAAGATTAACCAATCTTTTCCAATGCTTGTTCAAAGTCGGCAATAATATCGTCGATATGTTCGATTCCAACGCTTACACGAAGTTGCGATGGCTCCACCCCGGCTGCTTTTTGCGCCTCTTCCGAAAGTTGCTGGTGGGTGGTAACAGCCGGTTGAATAATCAATGTTTTGGCATCGCCTACATTCGCCAAATGACTCACAAGCTGAAGGTTGTTTACCACGCTGTTCGCCGCTTCTTTGTCTCCTTTTACATTAAAATTCAACATACTGCCGGCACCCTTTTTAAAATATTTTTTTGCGTTTTCATACGATGGATTTCCTTCCAGCCCCGGGTAATTAACACTTTCCACTTTGGGGTGCTGTTCGAGCCATTTGGCCAGAGCCACCGTATTTTCCACATGGCGGTCCATACGCAGCGAAAGGGTTTCGAGCCCCTGCAGCAGCAGAAAAGAATTGAACGGGCTGATGGCCGGGCCAAAGTCGCGCAATCCTTCCACACGGGCTTTAATAATAAAACCAATGTTTCCAAGCGGACTGTCAAAATTGAACACATCCCAGAATTTCAGTCCGTGGTAACTTTCCGAAGGTTCAGTAAAACCGGGAAATTTTCCGTTGCCCCAGTTGTAGTTTCCGGCATCGACAATTACCCCGCCGATGCTGGTTCCATGACCGCCAATCCATTTTGTGGCCGATTCCACCACAATGTTTGCTCCGTAATCGATTGGCCGGAAAAGATAACCGGCCGCGGCAAAAGTGTTATCAACAACCAGCGGAATGTCGTACTTTTTAGCCAGTGCGCCAAACGCCTCAAAATCGGGGATCACATAACCCGGATTTCCGATGGTTTCGAAATACAGGGCTTTTGTGTTTTCATCGATCAGTTTTTCAAACGCATCGATGGTTAAATCGTCAGCAAACCGCGCATCGATACCTAAGCGTTTAAACGAAACCCTGAACTGGTTATGCGAACCTCCGTACAAATAGGGCGAAGTAACAAAATTATCGCCGGCGTCGAGCAGGGTATTGAAGGTTAAAAACTGCGCCGCATGCCCCGAAGCTAACGCCAGCGCGGCGGCTCCTCCTTCGAGAGCGGCCATGCGCTGCTCAAATACATCGGAAGTGGGGTTCATTATGCGGGTATAAATATTACCGAACTCCTTTAGTGCAAACAGGTTGGCTGCATGTTCCGCATCGTTGAAAACATACGAGGTAGTTTGGTAAACGGGCACTGCCCGCGCATTGGTTGTTTGGTCGGGTTGGTGTCCTGCATGAAGTTGCAGGGTTTCAAATTTCAAATTTTGAATTGTCATTTTACCTATTTTTTTGGGTTAAAAAAATGCTTTATAAATTTCACGTACGCTCTTTTCTTTGTCGGAAGATTTTACCACGAGGTAACTTACCAAATCGGAAGCACCGGAACCGCTGAGTACTACATTAATTTTGTATTGTGCAACTGCATTAAAAATTTTTGCCGACACTCCGTAGCTTTGCTGCATTCCGTGACCGACCACTGCAACCAGCGAAACATCGTCGATGACCGAAATATCCTGAACAGCGGAAAATCCCAGTTGATGGATAAGTTCCAGCGCCCGGTTACCTGTTTGCCTTTCCAGAATCAGATTAATGGAAATCTGCGAAGTGATAACCGATTTTATATTTATACCGGCTTTATTCAACTGGGACGTAACCCTGGCCAGAATTCCCGGCTTCAGTCCCACTCCCGGTCCGCTAAGCCGAAGCAGCGAAATATCGTCGGTGCAGGCCACGCTTTTTACAATTTGCTGTTCCACATAAGTTTCCGTGTTGATTACAGTATCAATTTTTCGTTCTCCGGAATCTGTATTAACAATATAAATGGGAATGTGTTCAGTTTCCAGCGGTTCGACAGTACGCGGATGAAATGAATAGTGATCGAAATAGGCCAGTTCGCTGGCTTCGGAATAAGTGAGCCTTTGAATGCGTGGCGGGTTGGAAACAATGTTGGGATCAGCCCGCAGAAAGTCGAAATCGAGTCCCCAGAGTTCCAAACCACGCAACCCCAGTTCACGGGTTAAAAATGCTGCGGTGTAGTCGGCAGCCGTTTTTCCGGCCCGGGCAATTTTCCCTTCGGAAGTTAGTCCGTAAGAGCCGGGAATAAGAATAAACTCAGCCTGCAAACCGTCCACCTTTTTTTTGTTTACAGAAATAAATGTGGCATTGCCAAAATCAGGGGTAACTTTCAGTTCCAGTTTTTCGGGCCATAAAATTTCAGCTTCAACAGCCGCTTTTTTAAATTGTGCGAGAAATATTTCCGCGGTTAATTTTTCGCTGAAACTTATTACCTGATCTTTCAGTGCTGCCGAATAGTCGCCAATCAAACCAATTCCCCGAAGAATTCCGGTTAACTGATCGACCAGATCGAGATATGTTTCCGACGGCTTTTCCCCGGTTAATTTTGAATAGAAAGAGATTAACTTTTCAGCAACATCCCCGGCATTTGCACTAAATACCTCCACCACAGTTTGACGAACCAACTGTAAAATTTCAGGCAATGCAGAAACTACAATAAACTTTCTACCGCTGTTTTTTCCTGAATAGGAAACCAAATTTCGAATCGATGGAGCATTTCCTGAATGGCTGCCACCCAATCGAATAACTTTATCCGACATAAAAAAGAAATAAATGTAAAACTTTGATTTTTGTTCGCTAAAACCTGTATGCCTTCAGTCAATGGGAAACCACCGAAAGAAGGCTAGCGCATAGACATGAAAACCGACGGCGAAACAAATTCACAACCACCGGCCGTGTTAGCCAGGGCTTTTGGTGAACTATTTTGAATGCGTGAATTCATTTTTGTAACCGATTTTATTTGCAGCAAATATAAAGGGATTTTTTAAAACACAAAACTTATTTATAATGAGTTCAGATAAAAATAACAATGAATTTTTCGACCGGGAACGAACAATATTTGAAACGAATGGTTAAAAGAGGGGATATTTAAGCTGAAAAAGTCTTTTACTTTTTACTTTTATTTAAACTGAATTAACTTTGCAACGCAAAATTCATAAAAAAATACCATGAGTTACAATTTACTGAAAGGGAAAAGGGGGATTATTTTTGGAGCGCTAAACCCCGATTCCATAGCATGGAAAGTAGCAGAACGCGCCCATGAAGAAGGCGCCACGATGGTTTTAACCAATACTGCAGTGGCTATGCGTATGGGCGAGACCCGGAAACTGGCCGAAAAACTGAACACCGTTGCCATTGGTGCCGACGCGACCAATGCCGACGACCTGAAAAATCTGTTTATCGAAGCGATGGAACACCTCGGCGGAAAAATCGACTTTGTGCTTCATTCCATCGGAATGTCTCCTAATGTCAGAAAAGAAAGGCATTACAGCGACCTCGATTACAACTACCTGAACAAAACGCTGGATATTTCTGCGGTTTCGTTTCATAAAGTGCTTCAAACCGCCCGGAAACTGGACGCTATTAACGAGTGGGGTTCGGTGGTGGCCCTTTCGTATGTGGCCGCCCAGCGAACATTTTATGGCTACAACGACATGGCCGATGCCAAAGCCCTGCTGGAATCCATTGCCCGCAGCTTTGGTTACATTTACGGGAGAGAGCGCCGCGTTCGAATCAATACCATTTCGCAGTCGCCCACAGTTACAACAGCCGGCAGTGGTGTAAAAGGTTTCGACCGCCTGCTCGACTTTGCCGACCGTATGTCGCCGCTGGGAAATGCAACCGGCGACGACTGTGCCGACTACTGCATCACCCTGTTTTCGGATTTAACCCGAAGAGTTACCATGCAAAACCTTTATAACGACGGTGGATTCTCGAACATGGGAATGAGTTTACGCGCACTTCAGCAATACGAAAAAGGATTACACGAAGATTGTGAATGTGGCCCCGCCGCCGATGAACACCTCTTTGATTAAAACACCTTAAAAATAATTTAGCATACAACAGGATTTTATCCTTCATCAGGATGTCATCCTGTTTTTTTGTTTTTTCTCCTTTAAAACTTTTTAAAATTTCTTC
This sequence comes from uncultured Mariniphaga sp., assembly GCA_964639655.1. Classification (GTDB taxonomy): domain Bacteria; phylum Bacteroidota; class Bacteroidia; order Bacteroidales; family Prolixibacteraceae; genus Mariniphaga. The sequence continues at coordinate 9,405 of CAZXHP010000059.1, read as the reverse complement.
AGGTTTATTTAAATTTCAATTTTATAACTTTGAAAAAAAATACTGCCATGAAAAAATTTGTATTCTTGACCCTTATTTTTTCTGTTGTCGTATTTGAAGGGAAAGCACAACAGCAGCAAGAGAAGGAAACCCCTGACGAACAAACTATTGTGAAAAGAAAATACGACGAGCACGGGAATCTGACAGGGTATGATTCTACATACATTCATCGTTGGTCGCTGGATACAACTTTCCATTTCGGTTTTCCCGGCGACAGCCTGTCCTTTCAATACAATTTCCCCGGAATAGACCGGTTTATGGATGAATTCTGGAATGACTCCCTGTTTGGCAGCAGAACCTTTCCACATCAGCCATTTTCATTCGGGTTCAGGTTTTCGCCATTTGATGACGAAAATATCAGGCCACATCAACTCCCTTTCGCTGATTCCCTTTTTTCAAACCAGTTCCCTTTTCAATTCGATTCTCTTTTTTTCGATTTTGGTTTTGAGCCCGGTGAAAAACTTCCGCCGGGGTTCGACAACGATTTTTTCGAAGATTTTGAAAAACGGTTAAACCGGCATTTCTTTCGGTTCAGGGACGAAAACTTTGGATTCCCCGGCTTTGAAAACGAAGAACACCGGAAAGAGTGGGAAGAACTGATACAAAAACATCAGCGGGAACTGGAAGAGCTGCAAAAGAAGTGGCAAAAAAAATGATCCGCCCGGTAAAAGTATGTAACTCGCTTTAAGGATTTTGATCTTCTTTTCCCATGTTTGAATTGGCATCTATTTCACTTTGCGGAATCTGATAGATAAATTTTTCCGATTCTGCGGGAAGTGTCATGGTTCGTGCTACTACCGGGTTATGATTGCTGTTATTCCGGTTCACACCGGTTTTCAGCCGTTTCAGGTCGAACCCTCTAAAACCTTCACCCCAAAGTTCTGTTCTTCTTTCGAAAAGAATTTTCTGCAATAACGCCTGCCCCGAGGAATTGACGGGTTTTGGCTGCTCAATACGTCTGCTTCGCAGTGTTCGTAACAAATTCCGGGCAATCATATCCTCTCCCATCCTCACTCTGGCTTCTGCTTCAATTAACAGCATTTCTTCCGGTCGCATTAAAACCAAATCGGCGGCAAAGCCCTTATCATTCCCGGCTGAAAATTTACCGGGGATTAAACGCCCGGAAGCAATAGACGTAGTATCGACCAGAACTTTTCGCACATCGCCATCTTCCATCTGATTATACAATTCCAGGCTAAACGATTTCGGACTTAACCCGAACCCGCAATACCCTCCAATAGACCAGTCCATGTGCGAAAACCAGGAAGCATAAGTGGTAGATTGTTCATTGTTTACTTCCATTCCCCACATCCAGTTTTGCCGGACGTAATTACCGAATCCGGTACTGTATTCAGCAGCCGACATAATTGAATAGCCCTGACATGCCAGCGAGGCCATCTCCGCGGCTGTCTGCCAGTCTTCCTTTTCCAGGGCAACACGTGCCCACAATCCTCTCGCTACACTCAATGTAGGATTGGAAATATGCCTTTGCGGCAAATCGCTTTCTTCAAAAAGCCGTACCGCCTCCTGCAAATCAGCGGTTATCCGACTGTAAACCTGAGCAACCGTGCTGCGCGGCTTCCCTTCGGTTGTGGCCGTAGTATAAACCGGAACTCCGGGAGCGTTTTTATGGCCGGAATACGTGTGCTGAAATAGTCGTACCAGTTGAAAATAGGAATATGCCCGTAACGTGAGCGCCTGCGCTTTCAGGTTTTTTTTCAGGTTTTCACTTTCAGAAGCTGTATCGTCTATGTGATTGATAACCCCGTTTACATTATTTATGATGCGATAAAAAAGCGACCACACATAAACCGGCCGGGGATCATTTGCCGTACGGTTTTCAAAGCGGTAGTCGGCGCCAAACCAGTGAAATCTTTCAACTGCAATATCCTCTCCCATCAGGTCAACGGCCAGGTCAACGGCCTTAACGCCAAACTGGTCGTGCATACTGGCCTCTCCGTGTTGGGAACGCATATCGCGTAACACACCGTCAAGCACCGTTTGCGCTCCCTCCACAGTCTGAAATACAACCTGATCCGAAATCTGATTGGTCGGAACGGTCTCCAGATAATCTTCGGAACAGGAGCTAAAAATAAGGGTTAAAATAAAAATGGCCTGTTTATACTTTTTCATTTCCACCTCTTTAAAATTGAACGTCAAAACCAACCGATATAGTTCGCACGGGAATATACTGTCTTCCCACGTTTCCATCGAAAGACTGCCTCGGGTCCAGTCCTTTTCTGGCTGATAAAAGCATCAGGTTGTCCGCATTTATCGTTGCCCTGAATGTTTGCAGGTTAAACCTTTCCACCCAGCCCTTCGGAAACTGATAACCAATTGAAACATTACGGAAATTTACCCAGGAGGCATCGGCAAGAAAACGTGTGGAACGCCGGTTGGCGAACGAATCTCCGTCAACCGCAGGTATATTGGAGTCCGGACTGTCCGGAGTCCATCTGTTTAATATATCACGATGAAAATCAACGCCATACTGACCCGAATGCATCAGCCACTGATAGGGTTGATCCATTACCTTGCCTCCAATCCCGAAATTAATCAGGAACGAAAAATCGAATCCGTAAAAATCGAAGCTGTTTAAAACTCCTCCATACAAATCGGGAACGGAAGAGCCTGCATAATACCTGTCGGCAAGCGTATAATCTCCGGTTATTCCTCTTTCGGCCAAATGTGCCGGGTTACCTTCACTATCGAAAACCGGATTTCCGTTTCCATCGGTTTCAGGAATATTATAAAACCATTGCGACTTTCCGTTTTCAGGATTTACCCCGGCAAAATCTTCTACCCAAAACTCGTAAACGGAACGCCCCTCTTCCCATCGTTTATTCCCGCTAATAATATAATCCTGCGGCAACTCCAGAATTTTATTTTTTAAATGCCCCAGGTTAATATCTGAATGCCAGTTCAATTTTTCGGTTTTCAGGAGTAACCCACTCAATTCCAAATCGAAACCGGTATTGGATAATTTGGCAATGTTGGTGTCAACCGATGTAAAACCGGTAGAAGGAGGCAGCGGTTTTTCAAAAAGCAGATCGCTATTTTTTCGAATAAAATAATCGAAACTGAGTGAAAATCTGTTCCAAAGTTTAAAATCGAAACCCAAATTGGCAGCATTTAAGGATTCCCAGGTCAGGCCGGGCGTTGAAAGCCGGTTCGCCAGTATTCCGGGATAATCGATATTGTTTATGCCTGTTTGGTACAATCCCTGGTAACCGTAAAAAGAGCCAATTTTGTCGTTTCCCTGTTCTCCGTAACTCATTTTCAAACGGAGTGAATTCAGCCAGGCATATTTTCTGAAAGCCTCTTCCCCGGAAACGATCCAGGCCAGACCGGCGCCCCAGAAATTTCCCCACCTGGCCTCTTTTGCAAAACGCGAATTTCCATCGGTTCGCAGGTTAAAACTGGCAAAATATTTTTCCTGAAAGGAATAATCGATTTTGGCCAGATAACTTTCCAGCCGGTAATTGTCTTCGTAAGAACCCGATCCTTCGGCAACAGCAGCCCCATCGAGTTCAACAAGGCCCGGGAATGAAAAACCCGAGCGTGTTGCCGAAAGTACGTTAAACTTGTAATTGTAGTTTTCGTGTCCTGCAAGTGCATGGAAGGAATGCCCGTTAAACGTTTTATCGTAATAAAACATTTGGTTTGCCGTATAGGAAAATGTGCGGTTGGTTTCGCGGGATGTACGTCCGTTGAAATTGCGGCCGTCACCGTATCTCATATTCTGGTGGGTTAAACCTGTAAATGTATAGTGATCGGCACTTACAGAAGTTTTAAACAGCAAACCTTCAGTCAGCCGGAAATCGAGAAACGACCGGATGGTGAACACATCTTTTTTGTAAAGCCGTTCATCGAGAATGGCGGTTCCCAATGGATTTATACCGGGCGCATACAGCCGCGACCGGCCATAATCCGTTCCATAGTCAAACATTTTGTTCCCCTCGGCGTCGGTTTGCAGGATTCCTTCGTTATCGTACAAATAAACCGGATAAACCGGAGCTATCAAACCCGTTAAATGAAAAGGATTGAGGTACGAAGTTCCTGAAGAAACAGGAAAATTTTGTTCCGAAAGCGAACCTGATAAATTCAGGCCTGCTCCAATCCAGTCTTTAAAACTGGTTTTTACATTGACCCGCGCTGAATAGCGTTTCAGGTTGGATGCTTTAATAATGCCGTCGTCGTCGAGAAAAGCGCCCGATACATACCAGGATGTTTTTTCAGAACCACCCCGTGAACTCAATGTAATTTCCTTTCTGACTCCGGTAACAAAAAGCTCCTCCTGCCATTTATCACTCCAAAGCAACTGTGCTCCGGGGTTTATTTTTCCATCGTTGCCAACTACCTCGTCATTCGGTACATCATAGGCATTGTACCCACCGAGAGTTGGGATAAGCTGCTGTGTAGCCATATTCGACGCATCTGCGGCAGTATGCCCTTCTTCAATCAATGCATTTCGTATTCCCTCCCACTGCAGCTCGTAATAGTCGGGTGCCGAAACCCGTCTATAATCCGGAATTGCCCTGCCGGAAAAGCCATATTTTACATTCAGCCTGAGCTGCGCCTCTTGTTTTGTGCCGGTTTTAGTGGTCAGAATAATGACGCCGTTTGCTGCCCGGGAACCGAATAAAGCGGTAGCAGAAGCATCTTTTAAAATGGAAACGGATTCGATATCGGAAAGCGGAAGGGCACTCAGGTTGCCGTCGTACGAAAACCCATCTACAACTATTAGCGGACTTGCATCGATAAACGTGTTGAAACCCTGAATCCTGATTTCAGCAGATTCTCCGGGCTGACCTGCGCCGCTTGTGGATAAAACGCCCGATGCCAGTCCCTGCAGGGCTTTTGAAAAGTCGGCAGCCTGAAAACGTTCCAGCTGTTCGGAACTTACAGTACTCACAGCACCGGTAAAATGCCGTTTCAGCGAAGTACCGTAGGCCACCACAACAACTTCTTCCAAACCGATATAATCAGGCTCCATAACCACATTTAACGTACTGCCGGAAACCGGACGTTCCAACATTTTCATGCCGATAAAGGAAAAAACCAGAACTTGTGCCTCATCGGGAAGACTTAACTGATAATAACCGTCCTGATTGGTAACGGTGCCGAGCGTAGTACCTTTTACAACCACCGAAACTCCGGGAACCGGCAGATCGGTATCAGAGGCGGTAACCATACCGGAAATTCTTTTTACCTGGGCATTAACTGCAAATACGGACAACCAGACGACAAAAAGAATCGCCAGTATTTTTTTCAACATATCCCGGAAATTAAGTTTAGTTCTCTCTATTCTTGAAGGCAAAGCTAAAAAAAAGTTAGTTTCTTTTACCTCCTCAGCCTGAAATAAACCGGAAAATGATCGCTGACACCTCCGTAATAGTTTGGTCCCCCGTAAGTTCGGTTGGGCGATATTTCACCGTCGCGGTTTTGGTATTCCATCCATTCCTCCCTGAACAGGTGTCCTTTTTTCTCCACACAACGAAAGCCTTTCTCACCGAGCAACCCAGACGAAACAATGAGGTTATCGAGCATGTTCCAGTTGCCCCGGTAATTGTAACTTCCTTTTCCATCGTTAAAATCAGGGAACATCAGGTTAACCAGCGTTGCACCGGGAGTTGACGGAGGCTGTGCATCCAAAACTTCCAGCAGGCTTTTATTGTCCGGGTCGTCGTTCATATCGCCCATAACAATAATGTGCGCTTTTGAACCGGCACTTCTCACCGAGTCAATCTTTGTTTTTAAAATGCGGGCAACTGCAACCCGTTTGGGTTCGGTTTGCGCTACCCCGCCAACGCGCGATGGCCAGTGGTTCACAAAAATATGAAACACTTCCCGGTTGCGTGTGCGCCCTTTTACGTACAAAATATCGCGGGTAGTGTATGCTGAATCGTCATTAAAACGAACCGGAATTGCATAATGATCGATAACTTTAAATTCTTCCGGGCGGTAAATTAAAGCACAATCAATTCCCCTGAAATCGGGACTTTCGTAATGTACAATTTTATATTGGCCGCCGGCGAGCAATCCGGTTTGAATCAAATCGCTGACAACCTGTTCGTTTTCTACCTCGCATAACCCCACAATTTCAGGCAAATCGCCTTCATTTATACCACTGATAACCCGTGAAATATCGGCCAGTTTTTTATTGTATTTTGTCCTGTCCCACTGTTTTTTGCTTTCAGGTGTAAATTCGCCGTCGTTTTTACCGGGCTCGTTCTCCAGATCAAACAAATTCTCCACATTGTAAAATGCCACGGTCATATTTCGGTACGCAGCATTTTTCCAGGGTGCACACGATGTAAAAATCAGTACGGTAAAAAACAACAAATATTTATTTAACCGAAACGATACCTTCATATTCATTCTGTTTTGCGGAAAATTCAAATTTCTTTTCCTATGGTTACTTCATAAAAGTCTGTTACCAGGGTTGACATCATTCCCGCTGCATTGGCTGCCTGAATGCCCAAATCACCATCTTCGAAAACCTGGCAAAATTCCGGCTCAACGCCCATCAGTTCAGCGCACTTCAAAAATGTTTTCGGGTGTGGTTTTGGGTGAGTCACGTCTTCGCTCGAAACAAGAATATCGAAATACTTATCCAACCCAAGTATTTCCATTGATTTCCAGGCAAGACGTTTGTATCCCCCTGTTCCCACAGCCATGGGTAATTTGCCGTGGTATTTTTTAACCAGTTCAACCACCGGCTCCACCGGCTTCATTTTGTGCATTATTTTTTCGTATTCAGCCTCTTTAAAATGGCCGATCTTCTCCGGGTTCATTTGGGTACCAAACTGTTCATTCAGTTTTTGGATAGTGTCAACTGCCGGAACACCGGCCAGCGTGCCAAACAATTCAGGGGTAAAATCGATACCATAATCCACCAAAATATTTTTGTAAGCCCAAAAATGCACCGGCATAGTGTCGGCAAGGGTTCCGTCCAGGTCAAAAACAAGCGCTTTGGCTTTCGGATTTACTTCCAGTTTCTTTACCATTTTGTCGTTTAAAACCAACAAAATTAAAAATAATCGTCCTTCCGCCGCAAAGCTTTCGGGATTAAGGAAAAATCACCAACTTTGTTTCAAATTAGTTTACAATGAATCAGGATACACTTTTATATACACTTCCCCAGTGGTTTGTTTTTGCCGGAATCATAGCCAGCGTTTACGGATGGGCAGAACATAAAAAAACCTTCCGGCTGCTCGGACCGGTCATTTTTTTTCTTTTGGGAATTTTTTCCCTCTACTCCATTCTGAACGACAGTTTTGCGGCCCGTGATTTTTTAACTCCTGCCGAAATTATCAGCGAAGAAATGGAAGAGGAAACCATGGAGGAACTACCGTTTATTGCCCAACTTCTGCCGGCCTACCTGGCTTTTCTGTTCTCCGGGTTACTGGCCATTCCCGCTTTTTTTCTGGAATGGAAAAACCGCAAAGGCAAAAACCTGCTGATTATCCTTACAGCTTTGGCCGGGCTGCTGGGTTTTTTTATTATCGTGGGTGCATTGAGAAGTTTGTAATAAATTGTTAGCATTTTATCAAAAAAACCTTCAAATTGTCAACAATCTGAAATTATTCAAAGGTTGTTTTTTATCTTGCAATCCGAAATTCAGATTCTTTTAAATTGCATTAAAAAAAGAAAAATACAAACTATGAATCCACAGGCTGAAGAACTCAACCAGATTATCCGGCAAAAAAGCCCGGCAGTTTACGACATGCTTTCCGAACGCGGAAAAAACATTTTCTTCCCGAAAAAAGGCATTCTGGGGCAAACTGCCGAAGCAAAAGGAACCCGCATTAATGCCACCATTGGCGCTGCCATTGAAGACGACGGCACGCCCATGCGGCTGGAAACCATTGCTTCGAAAATCGACCTCGACCCTTCGCTGGTTTTCCCGTATGCACCCAGTTTCGGGCGGCCCGATTTGCGCTCGAAGTGGAAAAGCATGATTTACGAAAAAAACCCGTCGCTGGGAAAAACGGAAATGAGCCTGCCCGTGGTTACCAATGCATTGACACATGGCATTAGCATGGCCGGTTACCTGTTTGCCGATGCCGGCGACGAAGTGGTTGTACCCAGCCTTTTCTGGGGAAATTATAACCTCACCCTGGCCAACGGTTACGGCGCCAACCTGGTAAAATTCAACCTGTTTAAAAATGACAGGTTCGATTTGGAAGCGTTCGAAGCCAAACTGAACGAAGGAGAGGTCGGGAAAAAAATTCTGATTCTGAACTTCCCCAATAACCCCACCGGTTACACGCCAACGCAGGAAGAAGCGGACGGAATTGTTTCTATTATTGGTAAAGCAGCTGAAAAAGGAAACAAACTGGTTTGCATTACCGACGATGCCTATTTCGGCCTGGTTTACGAAGAGGGTGTTGCCCGCGAAAGCATTTTTGCGGCACTGGCCAACCTGCACGAAAATGTGCTGGCCGTAAAACTCGACGGTGCCACCAAAGAAGATTACGTGTGGGGTTTCCGGGTAGGATTTATGACGTATGCGGTAAAAGGCGGAGATGCTGAATTGTATGCTGCGCTCGAGGCCAAAACGGCCGGCGCCATCCGCGGAAACATTTCCAACGCGGCCAATATTTCGCAATCGCTGATGTATGCAGCTTACAACAGCGCTGAATACGGCGTGCAGAAACGGGCAAAATACAGAACGATGCAAAGCCGCTACGAAGCGGTGAAAGCGGCGTTAAAAAACGAAAAATACCGGAAATACTTTAAGGCGCTGCCATTTAACTCCGGCTATTTCATGTGTGTTCAACTGGCAAAAGGGCTCGACAGCGAACAGGTGCGGCAGGTACTCATCGAAAAATACAGCATCGGTACCATCAGCCTGAACGGCATTTTACGGCTGGCATTTTCCGCCGTAGCCGCTTCGGATGTAAAGGAAATGTTCGAAGGCATTTACAAGGCTTGCGAAGAGTGCAGCTAACAGTTTGGCATTAAAGCGGTGCGCCCCGGATATTCGGTCAAGATAGTTTATGGTTTGTCAGAATATCCGGACCGTTTGCCCGGCCAATTTTCTTAAACCAAACACAAAACTATGGAGAATCAAGTCCCCTGCTTGACACCAGTGAATTTCTGCCATTGTGATTTTTTAATACATAATGCATCCGTTTTATCTGATCATTTGTAAATATGTTCATAACCTCATCGTCAGTATAATTCATGTAATTTTCAATCATTGCCGTTTCACCCTGGCAACCAATAAAATAATTTCTACCGAAAACAGGAATGTCAACCGCTGGAGTATCATCGCAGTAATCGTTTAACTTGCAGTCCAAAGCCCCCCATGTATGCAATAATCCCAAATAATGTCCCATTTCATGCGTTAAAGTTCTC
>CAZXHP010000058.1:14664-18583 GCA_964639655.1 uncultured Mariniphaga sp. | reverse complement strand
TGGGGTTTCGACGGGCACAAACTCGACGCCTATTATGTTGTGCCTCCGTGTCACAATCCGGCGCATAATCACGAAGATCCGGCGGAATCGTACCAGGATCTTCCCAAATTGCTTCAGGTGATTTATGAAACATCAAAAGCGATCAAACCTTCGTCGGTAACCGAAATCTGCAATTGCGGCACAACCCAGGATTTTTACCAGTCGGTTTTTACCGATCAACCGGTAACATCGGATCCAACCAGCGTGGAACAATCCAGGCGAAGGGTGAAAGCCATGAAAGCTTTGTGGGGACCGGACGCGCCTGTTTACACCGATCATGTGGAACACATCCGGTTGGAAGTGGATATGAACGACAAAAGTGATACGGCCAAAGTGGGGCAGGATTTTGCCACTGCCATGGGACCGGGCGGTGTAATCGGCACCAAATTTACCTGGCCGGCCGGACCTGAAAATATGCAGTTAACCGGCGAACGTGAGAAGCACTGGCAAAAATGGGTGAAGCTTTACAACGAAAAAATGTTGAGCAAAGGAAATTACCTGAATCTTTACGACATCATTTACGACAAGCCGGAATCGCACGTCGTTCAAAAAAACGGGAATTATTATTACGCTTTTTATGCCGATGAATGGCAGGGACCGATCGAATTGCGTGGGCTTGAAAATAAAGAATATAAAGTTTACGATTACGTCAACGAAGTGGATAAGGGAACTGTTTCCGGTCCTGTTGGCAAACTTGACACAAAGTTTTCGAATCATCTGCTTATCGAAGTCACACCAACTCAATAAATATGAAACAGCAAAAAGGAAATTCAAATTCTTTGATCGGAAGAATGAATGCAGGTTTTGTTCTTCTGTTCATCCTGTTGTTTTTTATTGCTGAAGGAGTTTCGGCAATTAAAAGCGACACCGGCACGATAACCGTAAAAAAAACGGATGATTTCGAAGTTACAGGCGACGGAAGCGCTGCGGCATGGGAAAAAACAGTCTGGATAGATTTGCCGCAAAGAAGACCGGAAACCAAAATCTACGAAACAAAAGCAAAGGTACTTTATTCTGAAACCGGAATTTATTTCCTTTTCGACTGTCAGGATAAAAAACTCACTTCAACCATAAAAAAAGACAATGAAGACTTGTGGAAAGAAGATGTGGTTGAAGTATTTTTATGGACAGATGAAAATTTCCCGGTCTATTTTGAATACGAACTTTCACCTTTAAATTATGAACTTCCGATTCTTGTGCCGAATGACAATGGTAATTTCCTTGGCTGGCTGCCGTGGCATTATGAAGGCGAAAGGAAAACACGGCATGCAACCAGCGTCCGCGGCGGGGAAAAGAAAAGTGGCGCCACAGTTTCGGCGTGGATGGCCGAAATTTTTATTCCGTATGCCCTGTTAACGCCGCTTCCAAATGTTCCGCCCGAAAGCGGCACAAAATGGCGGGCCAATTTATACAGGATTGATCACGACCAGGGCACCACAACTTTTTCGTGGCAAAAGACCGATAAATCGTTTCATGATTACAAGAAATTCGGAACGTTCGTTTTTGAATAATACGGTCTGTTATCGTAATTAACCAGAATTAAAAATTAGCTGCAACTTTTGATAATTGAAACATATTATGCCAATAAAAAATTTAGCTGTTGTTTTTTCTTTTATGACGATACTGAATTCAGGATGTAATGACAGTGAGAAAATACCAAACGGAGCAGAAATTTTAGAATGGAAAGTCATAGGACCCGGCGGCGGAGGCGGTGTATTAAAACCGACCATCAGTCCTTTCGATGAAAATTTTGTGATGACCCATTGCGACATGACCGCAGCGTATGTTTCGCTGGATGGCGGAGAAAACTGGAACATGAAAAATTTGTGGAATGTCCCGGAAGACTTTGAGTTCGATCCGGTTGATCCGAATACCGTTTATGCGGCAACCAAAGGATTCCGGCACAGTGAAGACCGGGGTTCAGGAATCAGCATCCTGTATCGTTCCACCGATAAAGGAGAAACCTGGAAAATCGTGTATCCAAATGTTAACGCAGCGAAGAAAGGCCTGGAGAACCTCCAGAATTACGACTACCTGCCTTCGGAGATTTTTGAAGACGCCATCGACGGAACCATAGAAAAAATAGCCGTCGATCCGTCCGACAATAAAATCATTTACCTCGGAATGGCGCTTTTGCGGTTTTACATCAGCCGTGGGAACAATGAAAATAAAGATTCGGCAATGCTTGTAAAATCATCTGATTACGGAAAAACATGGGATTTAATGACAAAAGTTCCCGGCGAAAGTATCAAAGCTATTTTTCCGGAAAGTGAAAGTGGACTTAAGGATGAAACGCTTGTTTTTACTGAAAGCAATTGTGTTCGCATAAATAACAATACCGGTGAAATTACAAAAATGAAGTTGCCCGTTGATCGTTTGATTGCTGTTGAAGGTGGCATGGGAAAAGACGGGAGCCTGATTTATATTCAATCGGCTTTTGAAGCAGAAAATGGCAAACCCAAAGGCGGAATGTATGTAAGTGCCGATCAGGGAGAAAGCTGGTCGCAAATTAACAACGGTATTTTGAACAGAGTTGATGAAGGTCAATTCCCGGCGTTTCGTAAAGGCCTGGGAGTTTGTGAAACTCTGCCCAAAACAGCCTACATTTCATTTACTTCTCCTGAAAAGAACAGCGAAGGCGAACTGGAATACATTTACAGTATTTATAAAACGACCAATGCCGGGGAAGGATGGAATCCGGTTTACAGGGCATCTTCTCAGGGAGGTTATTTATCCGGTAATTTTGAAGGATCGTGGATGGAACAAAGTTTTGATCCCGGCTGGGGCGGGGCGCCTATCGATTTGGGTGTGGCGCCGAACAATCCCGATGTTTGTTTTGCGGGTGATAACGGCCGGGGCTACAAAACCCTCGACGGCGGAAAAACCTGGGAACAAACTTACAGCCATAATCAACCCGACGGTTCGTATGCCAACGGAGGTTTAAATGTTACAACCTGTTACGGCGTTCATTTCGATCCGTTCGATGAGGAACATTTTTTCATTTGCTATACCGACATGGGACTGTTCCACACCTACAACGGCGGAGAAAGCTGGTTTCATTCTTTAACCAATGTTCCCCGTCAGTGGCAAAATACGTGCTATGATTTGAAATTTGATCCGGAAGTAAAAGATAAAGTCTGGGCGGTTTGGGGAAATGCACACGATTTACCACGGGACAAAATGTTTGGCAGTTATGGTTTCGACCGCTACAGCGGAGGTGTTACCGTTTCGCTTGACGGCGGTAAAAGCTGGCAAAAAAGCAACAACGGAATGCCTGAAAATTCGGTTTGTACCAATATTCTGGTTGACCCGACAACTCCGGCCGATAGCCGCACACTTTACGTGACTGTTTTCGATAAAGGGGTTTATAAATCGACCGATGGCGGTGAGAACTGGGTAAAAACAAACAACGGTTTCGGCGACAACCTTTTTGCCTGGCAGGTACGCAGAAATTCCGACGGAAGGCTTTTTGCAATGTTTTCGCGGGGTAAACGGAACGACCAAACAGTAGATGGAGCAGTTTACTATAGCGATGACAATGCAGAAAACTGGAAAAAGCTATCATTACCGGAAGGCGTAAACGGCCCGCACGATTTGCTCATCGACCCTGAAAATGCCCGGCAAATGTACCTCAGTTGCTGGCCGCGAAAAACAGAGGATGGAGATAAAAACGGAGGCGTCTATAAAACAACTGATGGCGGAAAGACCTGGGAACAGGTTTTCGATGAACGTATCCGCGTTAATTCAGCCGCTTTGGAACCTGAAAATTCAGACATTGTCTATATTAATACATTCCAGAATGCAGCCTACAGAAGTGAGGACGCAGGCAAAAACTGGGAAAGAATAAAAGGATATCGTTTTAAATGGGGGCAAAGGCCGG
>CAZXHP010000058.1:13231-14564 GCA_964639655.1 uncultured Mariniphaga sp. | reverse complement strand
CATCAACCCAACCAGGATGTGGTGCGGGAAATTAACCTGGAACAGTTTGACAATCCCATCGAAATCAGGGAAAACAACAATTACCCGGAGACATCCATCGCCTATTTCCGCATTAACTGGAGTGTGATCGAACCGGAACGGGGAAAATACCGCTGGGACTTCATCGACAGCTTGCTGGAATTGGCCCATGTCCACGACCAGACGCTCATGTTGCGGATTTCACCTTATAAAGGACGTCCCATCGATGATGTGCCTTCGTGGTACCGTGAAATGGTCGGGCCGGAACGGGAATTTCAGCATGTAAAATGGCCAGTCGATCCCGAAAATCCACTTTACGCCGAAAGTTTTGGAAACATGATTCGTGCTTTGGGAGAACGTTACGACGGCAATCCGGATCTCGAAGCAGTCGATCTGGCTATTATTGGCTGGGCCGGCGAAGGTGGCGGTTCCGAATTACTTTCACAAAAAACACGCGAAGCTTTGATTGATGCCTACACCAGTTCGTTTAAAGAAACGCCGCTCATTGCCCTGTTGATGGACCCGGCAACCAACATGTATGCCCGCGACCAGCTTCCAATGGGCTGGCGGATTGACTGTATCGGCGATTTGGGATTTTGGGCCGATGAACAAAACGGCTGGACACACATGCACGATTTTTATCCGCGGGAAATCATCAACTGCAATGTACAGGATGACTGGAAAACATCTCCGCTGAGTTTTGAAATCTGTGGTACTTTCAATAACTGGAAAAACAGTCAGGGCTACGACCGGGAAGATGTAAAATATATATTTGATCAATCCTTAAAATGGCACATGTCGTCGTTTAATGCGAAATCTTCGCCGGTGCCTGAAGAGTGGCAGGATTTGGTGGACGACTGGCTCAAAAAAATGGGCTACCGGTTTGTGCTGAAAAGGTTTACTTTCCCGTCAAAAGTCCGGCAAAACGGAAAACTGGATTTTACTTCATGGTGGGATAACAAAGGAGTGGCGCCATGTTACAAAGATTTCGCTCTTGCCATCCGTTTAAAAAATAATGAGAACGAACAGGTTTTTATTACCAATGCAGATATTCGTACCTGGCTTCCAGGCGACAATGTATATGACAACCGTGTTTTTATTCCGCTGGATATGAAGCACGGAACGTACGATTTGCAGGTTGGAATTATTGATGCCGTGAATAGCGCTCCTAAAGTGAAACTGGCAATAGAAGGAATAGATGAAGAGGGTTGGTACACGCTGGGAAAGACTGAAATAGTCCGTTAGCGCGAAAAGAAATAATACCTAAATTTACGACTTTACAGTATAATATTAAATTTACAACAATGGATGATAA
>CAZXHP010000058.1:11723-13131 GCA_964639655.1 uncultured Mariniphaga sp. | reverse complement strand
TTAAAAACGGTGCTATTGGCGAACTTATATCGGCCAATTGCTACTACAACAGAGGAGGTGCAGGATATTTTACAAGGAAGGAAGGATGGAGCGACATGGAAGCGATGATACGAAACCGGGCAAACTGGATCTGGCTGACAGGTGATAATGTGGTAAATTTACTTGTACATAATATTGATTGTTTAAACTGGTTCTTTGAAAAACATCCGGTGAAAGCATCCGGGTTTGGTGGCCGTTATCACCGCCCAACAGGTGATATGTACGATTTTTTCAGCGTCGATTTTGTATTTGACGACGAAAAGCGTTACCAGGGAATGTGCCGTGAGATGGACGGATGCACCAACAATGTAAGCGACGTAATTTTTGGAACCGGAGGATATACAAACTGTCAAAACAAGATTTTCGATTATGACGATAATTTGATTTGGGAATACGAATATCCGTTGGGTGACGATGGTAAACCAACCAACCGGACTGCCATTTCGCCTTACGACCAGGAAATGATAAATCTGGTAACTGCTATCCGTACCAACAAACCTGTCAATCAGGTTGAGGAACTTGCCAATTCCACGCTTACAGGTATAATGGGAAGAGAATCGGCCTATACCGGAAAAGATGTGACCTGGGAAGAAATAATGGGTTCAGATTTAAGGCTTGGGCCAAAAGAATACAATTGGGGGCCTGTTGATATTCAGCCTGTTTCTCCGGTTCCCGGGAAAGCTCCGACAGTTTAATTTTGGAATTATTAAATAGCCACTTTCTCCATTTTATCTAAAAACTCCGCATCGAAATCAGCCCCGATTCCCGGTGAATCGGGCAATTCCCATTTTCCTTTTCCTTTGTACTGAATGCCGCCAGTTACAGGGTCTTCGGCGTGCGGAAAAGAGGAATCGATATCAAAATGGACGATATTATTTCGTGCAGCCACCAGGTGTGTTAATGCGGTGAGTGCATACCGGCTTTCCGACATGCAACCTACCTGCGATTTAATTCCGGCTGCTTCGCCGATGGCAATAATTTTCAATGCATTATTTATCCCACCTGTTTTCGATAATTTGATGTTGAAATAATCACACGCGCCCATGCTTGCCAAACGGAAAGCATCGTGGTGGTCGAACACCGATTCGTCGGCCATAATGGAAATAGGGCTGTTATTTCTCACGCGCACCAAATCGCGGTTGTTCCAGTGGGCAATGGGCTCTTCGCAATGTTCAATGTCATATTTCTCAAGGGCTTTTAATGTGCGGATAGCCGTAATTGTATCCCATCCCTGGTTGGCGTCGATGCGCAACGGGATTTCGTAACCAATGGCCTCCCGGATGGCCTTAATGCGGGCAATATCTTCTTTTTCAGTGGTTCCCAGTTTTACTTTTATCGCGGGAAATCCCTCATTTTTGTATTCGAGGGC
>CAZXHP010000058.1:0-11623 GCA_964639655.1 uncultured Mariniphaga sp. | reverse complement strand
TTTTGATTTAAACTGTCTCATTTTATGCCTTTGCGTCTCTGCGTCTTGGCGCGATGAATTATTCAAATTAAAAAATTGCCTGCAATAAAATTCCCATGAGGTAACCAATATAATTCCCGATTACATATCCCCAGACACCCAGCATCAGTGAAGGAACAATAAGGTTGTGCCAGTTTTTTGAAATAGCTACGGCCACGCCGTTCATTGGCCCTCCCGATGTAATAACTGCCGCAAGTACCATTTCTTCCAATTCGTATTTGAACCATTTGCCCAAAATAAATGTAACCGCAAAATTAATGGCCAGAATAATGGCGCAAAACAGGATCATGAACGGCGCTTCCTGCAGCACTTTTGTTATGCTGGCGGGCAGTCCTATCATCACAAAAAAGATAAAAATAAAAAAAGTGCCCAGTTCCTCATTGCCTGCAATTTTTTTGGCTGTTTTGGGCATAAACATCGGAAACAGAATAGAGAGCGTGGTAAGGACAAGGTACTGCTGCCCCAAAAACATTTTTACAACAGCAGGCATTCCTTCGCCGCTAAAAAAGCCGCTTATTTTTACCGAAAGCAGGGAAATAATAAATGCAATGGAAAGCGAGCGGCCAATGTCAATCAGCCCGATGGGTTTGGGTTTCCAGTAATCTTCGTTGTTTTTCCCGTTGTTGGTTCCGGTAATTTCAATGGATTTTTGGGTAACCGGGAAATAACGCCGTACAATGGTCATCCCGGGCAATGTAATCAGGATTAAAAAGTAGATGATCATTACGCCGTTATCGGCAACAAGCGTGGCATTTACAAGGTCAGCCGGCGGATTGAACATGGAAACAACCGACACAAAGTTTACAGACCCGCCGATGTAGCTCGCCGTCATAGCCGGGCCAATTAGTTCAAGGTTGTTAATGAAGGTATGAAGCGCCGCCACCGCCACAATGCTGCCAATTACAGTGCCCAGTGCACTTAAGTGGAATACACCGGCAAAACGCCCGGTTTCTTTAAAGATGGTCCGCACATCCGTTTTCATGAGCAGGAGCGGAATAACGAGCGGAACAATATAATTCCAAACCACATCGTATGAAGGCGATTCAGCGGGCATCAATCCGATATTCGATACAAATATGCCGGCACAAATGGCTACGGCAGCCCCGGTAATTCGTTTTACAAACCGGTATTTTTGCTCAAGGTATAAACTGAGGGTAGCCATACCAACCAAAAAAGTCCATATAACCCAATGATCATCAGGTGAAATTAAGCTATTCATTCATTCAATATAAGCGTGCGTACATTTTCCAAAAAACAGGCTCCTTCTAACCCGGGTTATAAAAGTACAATCTTTTTGTTAAACTAAATGTTCCGCTGCCGGCTTTTGAAAATCTCATCAACCTCCCTCAGTCTGGATTGAGGGGATTGAATGAGATTGCAAGGATTGAAAAATGAAGAACTTTGAACCATGTCAATCTCCCATCAATCTTTCCTGTCAATAACAATTTTATGTTCCGGTCCGGAAACACCTGCGAGGTTCTGTGCTCGAAACACGAGTTCGTACTTTTCTTCTTCAAGGTCGATAGTAACTGTATCTTCCACATTCTCCCAGTTTCCGGAAGGGGAAGCTTTCATTTCGTACGTTTCCAGGTTGGGCGTATCCGACGTTAATCTTATAGTTGCTTTTTGCCCGTTAATCGTCACTTCCGAAGCAATGGTATTTGGCGTCCATTCAATGGCATCCCTGTTTTGAACCAATTTTCTGTATTCAGGTTTGTCGTATGTCCAGTGGGGTTTGCCGCCCCAAATCCAGGTGTTGTTTTTGAAAAACTCGTCTTCATACATAATATTCATTTCCTGGTGGTTTGGCCAGGCGGAGAATATATCATTGTATCCGTGAAAACCTACCCAGGTGTAGGTTTGAGCACTTCGTTCCTTTTTTGTGCCGGTTTCCGGATCGGCATCAATCACTGTCCTGTCAGGGCCTTTAACTTTTACAATATCTGCCGCTTTGTTTTTCAAATATTCATCGCGTACTTCGAGGGATGACAGCGGAATTCCGTTTTTTTCAAAATGGTGGTCGTATTTGGCGTCGGATAAAAACCACTTGTTGTAATCGTTCAGCCAGATTTCGTTGATGCCGTGATGGCCGTCAGGTCCCCCTTCTACACCTGGCCCGGCGCCCAAAGTACGGGTAACATAACCGTAAGCATTCATAATGGCGTTCTGAATTTTCATGTAATGCCCGCAATGGTAACCTTGTCCCTCCATTGCCAGATCCAGCATTTTTTCTACATCTCCGCCTCCTGGGTACGGATCTCCGTGATCATCGATTTTAACTTTTGATTTGATCCAATGCCGGAGAAGCAATATCCTTTTGAATTCATCTTTTTCCCCGTGAAAAATGGTATCAAGCTGGTATTTCTCAATCAGCTTTGCGAATCCTTGGTTGTTGAGATCTTCAGAAGACTTGAAAACAGTATTGGGTTTATATTGCGGGTTTTCAACTTCTGCCTGGTAATATTCTTTTTCCCCACAGCTTACTAATAGCAAGATGGAAAATACAAATAGTAGTTGTTTTGCTTTCATTTCGTTTCATTTAAAGATTTTGTAAAAATAAAAAGTTTTATTTTCTTGACAAAACCTTATCAAATTATTATTTTTTTATATTTTTGACTATTCATATTAATATGAACGCTGGAATCTGTAAAATACAATAATCTAATTAATAAGTCGTGTTATGCTCTATCTGCTAAAAAAAGGAATTTTTTCCATCGCGTTAACCTTATTTTCGTTGAGTCTTTTTTCGCAAAATCCGGACAACCTCGTGATAGTAAAACCCACAGGAATTGATGATGTGCTTACCAACCCGGGAATTGGCTTTATGACTTTCCAACGGTTTAACGGTGATACCCTGAATGCGGGCTCTGGCTGGACCGAAGGATTTCCGATTGATTATCAGGATTTTGATGGCGATCTTACCAATAAAAACCATCCATCTACTACAATTGCCTACTGGCGTATTTATTGGAAATTTATGGAACCGGAAATGGGAAAGTACCGGTGGGATATGATTGACAAAGCGCTGGAGGTTGCGGAGCAAAGAGGACAAACTTTGTTGATCCGGATTGCACCTTACGGTACCGGCCCTGAGAAAGATGTACCTGACTGGTACCGGGAAATGGTGGGTCCGGAAACTAATTTTAAATACAATAATCCGGTAAACAAATGGGCTGTTGACCCTGAAAATCCACGCTACGCCAAATATTTTGGCGGATTAATTCGTGCTATGGGGGAACGCTATGACGGCCATCCCGACCTGGAAGCGGTTGACCTTTCTATTGTTGGTGCCTGGGGAGAAGGCGCCGGTTCGGAATTATTGAGCCGGGAAGCGCGCGAGGCGCTCGTCGATTCTTATACCGAATCATTTGTAAAAACCCCGTTAATTGCTTTGTTGATGGATGAGAAAACCAACGAATATGCAAATTCCAGGATTTCAGTGGGTTGGAGGGTCGATTGCATAGGCGATCTCGGTTTCTGGGCCGATGAACAAAACGGATGGACCCACATGTACGATTTTTATCCGCGGGAAATAATTAACTGCGGTGTGCAGGATAGCTGGAAACAATCGCCGCTGAGTTTTGAAATTTGCGGTACTTTTTTGTCCTGGCGCGATAAACAAGGTTATGGGAGGGAAGAAGTTCAGTATATTTTTGATGAATCCCTGAAATGGCACATGTCGTCTTTCAATGCCAAATCGTCGCCGGTGCCCGAAGAATGGAGCGATTTGGTGGACGACTGGCTGAAAAAAATGGGATATCGTTTTGCTTTAAGGCGGTTTACGTATCCGCCGGAAGTAAAACAAAACGGAAAGCTGGCATTTACCTCCTGGTGGGAGAATAAAGGGGTTGCACCTTGTTACAAGGATTTTATTCCTGCAATCCGGTTAAAATCAGGCGAGAATGAAGCCGTGATGATTTTGCCTGATGTACACCTGAAAGAGTGGTTGCCGGGCGATATTGTTTTTGACGATGCCGTTTTTGTGCCGCTTGACCTACCTGCCGGAGTTTACGATGTGCAGATTGCCCTGGTCGATCGGTTGAAACATCAGCCGCGAATTAACCTCGCCATCGAGGGTAAAGTGGGTGAAGGTTGGTACCAGTTGGGAAAAATTAACGTGATAAATAATTAGGGATTGAAAATGGAAAAATTGTATGATGTACTAGTTGTTGGAGAATTGAATGTTGACCTCATTTTAGATGAAATCGAAAAATTTCCTGAAGTGGGGAAAGAAGTACTGGCCCAAAAAATGACCTTAACACTGGGAAGTTCATCGGCCATTTTTGCCAGTAATATTTCCAGTCTGGGCGCCCGCGTGGCTTTTATCGGGAAAATAGGAAACGACAAATTCGGCGAGGTTGTGCTCGAAAGCCTTCAGAAGAATAAAGTCGATATTTCGATGATCAAGGTGGATGAGCATTTGGGTACAGGCGCTACAGTGGTTTTAAATGTGGACGAAGACAGGGCAAATACAACCTATCCCGGTGCAATGGATTTCCTGACCATTGACGATATTGGAGATGAGGAACTAAAAAAAGCCAGGCACCTCCATTTTTCTTCTTACTTTTTGCAGCCCGGAATGTGGGGCAGCCTGGGCGATTTGTTCAGAAGAGCCAAAGCGCATGGTTTGACCACGTCGTTTGATATGCAATGGGACCCTCAGGAAACCTGGAAGCTGGATGTAGCCGATGTTCTTCCGCATGTAGATGTTTTTCTTCCAAACGAAACTGAGTTGGTGCTGCTGTCCGGGAAAAACAGCATGGAAGAAGCTATTGAATCGGTTAAAGAACACGCCAATATTTTGGTCATTAAAAGAGGGAACAAAGGTTCGCTGGTTTATAACAACGGGGAACTCACTGAATTGCCGGCGTTTTTAAACAGGAATGTGGTAGATGCCATTGGCGCCGGCGACAGTTTTAACGCCGGATTTATCTCTAAGTTTATAAATGGAAACAGCATTGCCGAATGTCAGAAGTACGGAAACCTTACAGGCGCAGTGTCAACAACAGCCGCCGGCGGAACAACTGCATTTCAGGATTATGAACAGTTTAAGAAGACGGCCAAAGAGCGATTTGGATATAACTAAATAAAAAAGAGCGTTTAACGGTCTGTCCGGCAACCAGAAGTTTTTCAGTATCAATGGCAGGAAAATCAGCCTCTGCTTCCGGAAAAACCTACTTTTGCCGGGTTCGTCAGAAAAGCGCGAACGTAAAAGTCTGGTCGGATTGGAGCAGTTGGTATTAGCTATTTGCATTTGTATAAAAACCCTTTTAATCTATTTTCCGGTTCGTTACGAAACGAAAGATTCTTTTTTGTCAACAATAAGTCCGGTTCAAATGTATTTACACTTGATTATTGTCGTTCCCACAGTTTAATATCTTCTTTAAACAGGAGATCGCCA
Organism: uncultured Mariniphaga sp.; assembly: GCA_964639655.1. Classification (GTDB taxonomy): domain Bacteria; phylum Bacteroidota; class Bacteroidia; order Bacteroidales; family Prolixibacteraceae; genus Mariniphaga. Next base: position 6,183 of record CAZXHP010000058.1, on the reverse strand, counting down.
TTTAACTTTCACACTCCTGCAATATTACAATAATAACCCAATTTGCTTATTTTACATTGTATTTCCTTATTAATATTTTGTTTTTTCTTATTATTTTTTTTCAAAAACTAAAAAAATTACAATATTTATAAAAAACTAAAAAAATATAATATATATTTGTCAGGTATTATACACTTCGCATTAAGGAATAGAGTTTTAAAAGATAAGTTATTAATATTTTAAACTTAAACTTTCGTTTTATGAGAAATCTTTTTATTATTACTTTCGCACTAATCTTTGCTTTCGCAGGGACTGCGTTTGCACAGCAACGTACTCTAACCGGTACTGTTACTTCGGCATCTGATGGTTTACCGTTGCCGGGAGTTACAGTAGTTGTGCAGGGATCTCCGGGTATAGGTACAGTTACCAATGCCGACGGGGAGTATTCTCTTCGGGCACCTGAGGGCGCAGAAGCATTGGTATTCTCCTTCATTGGAATGAAAACACAAACTGTAAATCTTGGATCATCCAATGTTATCAATGTAGTTCTCGAAACCTCAACTGAAGCACTGGATGAGGTGGTAGTAACTGCTTTTGGTATTGAAAGACAAAAAAAGGCTTTGGGTTATTCTATGCAAGAGTTAAAGGCAGAAGAATTTACAGAGGCCAGAGAAACCAATGTGGCAAATTCGTTAAAAGGAAAAGTGGCCGGGGTTCACATTAATTCTTCTTCATCCGGTGGAGCCGGTGGTTCTTCATACGTGGTAATCCGCGGGAACAGTTCGTTAACCGGCGATAATAAACCGTTGTTTATTGTTGATGGAGTGCCAATCGACAACCGGACAATCGATCAGCCCAATAGCTTTGACGGATACGACTACGGTGATGGAATCGGGAACATCAATCCTGATAATATAGCCAGTATGTCTGTACTGAAAGGGCCGAGTGCTGCCGCATTGTACGGAGCCAGGGGAGCCAACGGCGTAATTTTGATTACCACTAAAACCGGTAAAAGAGGGCAAGGAATCGGTGTTGAAGTAAATTCAAATTTCACTTTCGAAAATCCGAGTGTAAATCCTACCTTTCAAAATACCTGGGGCGGTGGATACGATGATGACTATAGCGCTTTTGGAACTACCACAATTGATGGTGAGGAAGTTTTGGTATGGCCGGGGTGGTTGCTCGACCAATGGGGTGGTCGTATGGACGGGCGGCCAATTATTTATGAATATGCCCCCGAATGGGGTGTGCAGTCTTATTCGCCACAACCGGTTGACAATATTAAAAACTTCTACAGAACGGGTAGTACTTTTTCCAATACAGTGGCCATTTCAGGGGGAACGGAAAAAAGCGCATTGCGCCTTTCTGTTTCAGATATGCGCAATGAAAGTATTGTGCCCAACTCCTCTCTTAAAAGACAATCCATATCTTTAAGGGCTTCGTCTCAGGTGTCGAAAAAATTATTTGTGGATGCAAAGATTGATTATACAAGGCAGGAGGGGAATAACCGTGTTCAAAACGGCATTAGCCTTATCAACCTGCCGGCAAGTCTTGAGATTTTACCCCGAAGCGTTGATCTTGAATGGATGAAAGATTACAGGAAAGAGGATGGTCGAATGCAGAATTATAAATCCGGTGTCCCTTTTAACCCTTACTGGATAACCGAAAGGTTTAAAAACAACGATACAAGAGATCGCGTAATGGGCCTGGCCCGGGTAAAATATGATTTTACTAATTGGCTAAGTATTCAGGGGCGCACGGGTACCGACTTTTATACCGACAGGAGATTTGCAATGATTCCGCAGGGAACTCCGGGCGCAGCAAGAATTAATGGACAGGTTCAAAATACCATGTGGAACGTAAAAGAGGAAAACAGCGATGTGCTGCTAACGGCTACAGGTGATTTATCTGCTGACTTTTCGGGAACGTTTTCCCTCGGAGCCAACCATTTAAACAGGGAACAGGAGGTGGTTGGAGTGCGTGGAGAAAACCTCGATGTACCTGAAATTTACCACATCAATTATGCTGCGCAAGTGTTTCCCAGAAATTACCTTGAGCAAAAACAAATTAACTCTGTCTATTTTACGGGGCAGTTGGCGTATAAAGACTTTCTGTTTCTCGATGTTACCGGAAGGAATGACTGGTCATCAACCTTAGGACTGGACAATCAATCATTCTTTTATCCCTCTGTTAGTGTAGGTTATCTATTTACGGAAACATTTGACCTTAATCCCGGCTTTGTTACTTTCGGGAAATTGCGTGGTTCTTATGCACAGGCGGGTAATGATGCCAACCCTTATCAGACCAAGGCCGGATATTCTTACAATTCAATTGCCTTTAACGGACTTCGGATGGCAACTATAACAAGCCGGATACCCTTACTGGATTTGAAGAATGAGCTTACAACTTCTTATGAAATAGGTGTCGATTTGAGGTTGTTTAACAACAGGTTGGGTATCGACTTAACCTACTACGATCAATCCACCCGGAATCAGATTATACCAATAGAAGTATCGGCAGCAACCGGCTTTTCAAACAGGATGATCAATGCCGGTGAGATACGGAATCACGGGTTTGAATTAATGCTCAACTCCACAGTGCTTAAACTGGGGCAATTTCAGTGGAATATGGACCTGAACTTGTCCAATAATAAGTCGGAGGTAGTATCTTTGGCTCCTGGTATAGACAGCCATACACTTCTCAGTGGCGATGGCACTATCGAGGCACGAGTGGGAGAATCATACGGAAATATCGTAGGTTTTGCCAAGATGAGAAATGAGGCTGGACAAATTGTTGTTGACGAAAATGGAAAATGGCAAAAAGCGGAATCAATGACTGTTTTGGGAAATATTCAGCCTGATTTACTTGGAGGGTTTACCAATACTTTTTCATATAAAGGTTTGTCTTTAAGCGGTTTATTGGATTTTAGAATTGGCGGGCAGATTTATTCTTACAGTAAATACGATCAAATGGCTAAAGGAACAGGTAAATTTACCGAAGCGAGGGATCCGGAGGATTTAATTGTTGATGGCGTCATCGAAGATCCGGATGGCGATATCGTTGTTGGTGGTAAAACCTACAGGAAAAATGATATTCAATTGTTGTCCCATCAGTATTACGCCGAACAGGGCCCCTGGGGAGGTATTGCCGAAACAATGGTTATCGATGCCGATTACGTGGCCTTCAGAGAGGTTTCTTTGGGTTATTCGTTCCCCGCGCGGCTTTTGGAAAAAACGCCTTTCAATAATGCCAAACTTTCCATTGTGGGTAGAAATCTTTTTTACCTCTATCGCGATCCGGAGTTTAAGGTAATGGGTATCAGTCCCGAAACCGCATTCAACACCGAGGCTTATGCGCAGGGGGTTGAAGCGAGAGGGCTGCCTACAACAAGGAGCTTTGGGTTTAATTTATTTTTATCCTTTTAATGAATCAAAGAATAAATATTATGCAACTATTTAACAGATTTAAAAAGATTACAGCCTTCACCATGATAATCCTTATGGTAGGTGCATGTACTGGTGATTTTGAGGAAATGAATACCAATCCAACTTTACTGACGGAAGACGGTGTTCAGACTTCAGTGCTGTTTACCAGTGTATTGAAACATTCGATTTTTGCTTCTTACGAGAATACCGGTGGACGAGTTGGTGAGTTTTCTCAGTATTACGCCAGCCAGGCCAGCGGAAACCTTTTTTCAACTTCAGATTATACTTCACCTTTCAACTGGTACAGGGATTATATTATCAATATAAATGAGATAATTCGCCTGACTGCCGATGATCCTCAAAAAACGGATCAAAATGCGATGGCCCGGATATGGAAAGTGTGGGTGTATCACATGATGACCGATGCTTACGGCGATATCCCCTATTTTGAGGCAGCGTTGGGTGTGGACGATGTGATTAATCAGCCTAAATATGATACACAGGAGGCGATTTACACCGACATGCTCAATGAGTTGAAAGAAGCAGCGACCCAATTGGGTTCACTGGGCGATCAGGAATCGTTTGGAAATTCCGATATTTTGTATCAGGGCAATGTGGAAAGCTGGGAAAAACTGGCCAACTCACTGCGGCTACGACTGGCAATTCGTGTACGTTTTGCAAATGAATCACTGGCCTCGCAACACATAACAGATGTTGTTAACGCGCCGCTTATTGATAAAAACAGTGAAAACGCTTCGTTGGAAACATTGCCCCCAAGTGAATCGGAAAACTCATCGAATGTCAATTTTGTGTATAACCGCAATTTAACGGCTACCACTCCTATGTTTGTCGGCTTTGCTATTACGGATGTTATGATTCCAACAGATGACCCAAGGATGCCGGTATTCTTCACTCCCTCCCAGGATGGAGAAGAATCTTACCGAGGTCGGCCAATCCAACTTGCTCAGGGTCAAAAAGAACCCTACGGGCAGGAGATGGTTGCCAGTGTTGGGCCTCTGCTAAATGCTGATATCTATGAGATTATTGTGATGAACGCTGCTGAAGTGTTCTTTTTGAGGGCCGAAGCTGCTTTTGCAAATATCACCGGTGAAGATGCCGAAGAACTGTATCTTATGGGTATTCAGCATTCTATGGAACAATATAATGTGGACGAAAGTGAAGTAGCAGACTTTTTAAATGAAGAAGGTGTTGTTCTGGAAGGTTCCGATGAAGAACAGTTTGAGAAAATTGTAACCCAGAAATATATCGCCATGTTTTTCCAGGGTTACCAGGGATGGGCCGAAATGAGAAGAACAGGGTATCCTAAAGTATGGATAGGCGATGAAAAAGGTGTTGTAGATCATATTCCCAGGAGGTTTACTTATCCAAATGATGAATTCCTTAAAAATGAAGAAAATGTTGCTGCCGCAGCTTCTGCTATTGGGGGTGACGAATTAGATACAAAAGTGTGGTGGGATAAACGTCCAGGATTGCCTTTTGAGCATCCGATGCAGGATGTTTTTCCTCCGAACTAATTTTGCTTTTTATAGTTTAGTGGATAAAGCATTAGCTCATAGGGGAGAACCGAACCCCTATGAGCTTTTGGTTTCGGTTTGCAGGGTCGAAAGTTTCAGTTATAATGAAAGTACCAGTCATCCATATATTTTTTTGTTTTTCGCTTTTTATCCTTTGTTCCGGCCGGTCTGTTGGAAATCCTGCAAAGGGATCCAATCTCCAGATTAAAAACCTGGCGAAAGCCGACTCGGTTGCAAAAGCTTTTGGCGAGCTCACGGTTAATGTGCCATCCGAAGAACTTTACGATTTGTACAATCAATTCTGTTTAACCCACTACGGAGCTAAAATTGATCCGCTGGTTTACGAAACATTTGGTAACCAACTCAAGATAGTAGAAGGAAGTAACTGGGAATACTTTTCCGAAAAATCGGCTTCCATTTCATGGAAAACCAACCTTCCGGCCAAAACCTACGTGGAATATGGTACGACTAAAACCTACGGCGAACGAACAGATTTTCCTGAACGTTATTTTTATATCCACCTGCATTACCTTAAAAACCTTCAGCCCAACACAACCTATCACTACCGGCTGGTTTCCGTTGATGAGCGCGGGAACAAAACAGAATCGAAGGACAAAACGTTGAGTACCGGCAACATTCCAAATGCCATTCACCTGCCCGGTGATTTGGGAAATCCACCTTATATATTGGATCAGGCGAATTCAGTTTATATTGTTACTGAAAATATTGATGCCGATCGGACTGCTTTTGAAATCCGCGCCGACAACATCACTCTTGATTTGGGAGGGCACACCGTAACCCATGGCAACCAGTTGATTACAGACCTCGACCACACCAAACTTGAAAAGTCGGGGGTAGGAATCCGGCGGAAGGGAAGCCAATCAAAACAAACGGGGTTAAAAATTTTTAACGGGATAATCAAGCAGGGAGTTGCTGAAAATAACACGGCCTATTATGCCGCAAAAGAGATGGTGCGCCCGGACGAAGAAAGGAAAAAGGTGCTCGAAAAAAACATGAACAAGGGTTTCAGCAACATTGAACTTTCGTATTGCGATGATGTGGAGATTGCCGGTGTAACTGCCGAATACCACTGGCATCAATCCTGGGGAATGCGTTTTGAAAATGCCTTCGAAAAATACAATATACACCACAACGTTTGCCTCGATAAAGGAACGCAGATGTTTAGCCGGCACGGAGCCGGAGGCGCTCGCTCTATTGGCTTTCGGGGATCGGCTACCGGTGAT
>CAZXHP010000057.1:0-19019 GCA_964639655.1 uncultured Mariniphaga sp. | reverse complement strand
TCCTACTGGTCGGTTTACCTTATTTTGCGGTATGTTGTCTGGGTGGTTGTAATCGTTTTAATGCTGGAAACATCGGGTGTTAAAGTTTCAATACTTTTGGCCGGTATTACGGCGCTGCTGGTAGGTGTCGGTTTTGGTATTCAGCAGCTTTTCAGCGATTTTGCATCAGGAATTGTATTGATTTTCGAACGCAATCTGCAAATTAACGATATTATTGAACTGGATGACGGAACGGTTGGAAAGGTACTGCACATTGGGTTGCGAACCTCGAAACTAAAAACCCGTGACGACGTTATTCTGGTGGTTCCCAATTCAAAATTCGTGAACGACACCATCATCAACTGGAGCCAGATGGATTACAATACCCGTTTCTCCGTTAAGGTTGGTGTGGCTTATGGGTCAGACACAAAACTGGTAACCAGGATTTTGCTCGGGTGTGCGTCCAAAATCAAAAGCATTTCAGCTCAACCCAAACCATTTGTGCGTTTTAGCGATTTTGGCGACTCATCGCTCGATTTTGAGGTGTTTTTTTTGGGTGAGGGAGCCCTTTTTGGTAGAACATGCAAAAAGTGAAATGAGGTACGCCATTGACGATGAGTTCCGAAAACACAATGTACAGATTCCTTTCCCGCAACGCGATTTGCATATTAAATCGAATGCCGCTTTAACCCAGGTTAAATAACAAAAAAAATGAAATACGTTAAAAAATTTATTTTCCCGTTTTTTCTTCTTCTGGTTGCCTTATTTTCAAAATATTTCATCGAAAAATATGAACTCACAGGAAATGAGCATTTTGAAACATTCAATATGCTTGGGTCGGTGTTTTTAATTGTTAGTTTGGCCTGGACTCTCATCGTTGTCCTGCGAATTATCAAATGGGCATTTCTTGAAAAATACGATACATCTCAGGCCGACAATTTACGATCGCGCAAATTTCACACACAATTCAATATCCTCGAGCGAATCATTATTTTTCTCATCATTATCATTGCCATCGGGCTTATTTTGATGCTTTTCGAAGATGTCAGGCGAATAGGCATCAGCGTGTTTGCCTCGGCAGGTATAGTAGGTATTATTATTGGGCTGGCAGCACAACGGGCTATTGCAGCGGTTCTGGCCGGGTTGCAGATTGCCATTACCCAGCCCATCCGGCTCGACGATGTGGTGATTATTGAAAACGAATGGGGGCGTATCGAGGAGATCGCGCTTACTTATGTGGTAGTAAATATCTGGGATAAAAGACGTTTAATCGTTCCATCCACCTGGTTTTTTGAAAAACCTTTCCAGAACTGGACCCGCACCACTTCCGAAATTCTGGGAACGGTATTTCTTTATACCGATTACCATGTTTCGTTCGACGCACTGCGGGAAGAACTTACCCGCCTGCTGAAAAATACACCGCTTTGGGACGGGAAAGTAAACGTTTTACAGGTAACCGACGCCAAAGAGCGCAGCATTGAAGTGCGTGCGCTGATGAGCGCCAAAGACTCGGGCACCGCTTGGGATTTGCGCGTTTTTATCCGTGAAAAACTCATCGAATTTCTGCAGAAAAACTACCCGGAGAGTTTACCAAAAACCCGGGTTGTTATTGAAGGGGAAGGAAAAGTAGAATGAAAATCTATTTTGCAGGTTCAATCCGCGGTGGCCGCGAAGATGCAGCGCTTTATGCCCAACTGATTGGCCACCTGAAAAATTTCGGCGAAGTTTTAACGGAACATGTCGGAGATTCCAATCTTAACGGTTTGGGCGACGACGGTTTCGCCGACCGGTTTATTCACGACCGGGATTTGGAGTGGCTGCTTTCTTCCGATGTATTGATTGCCGAAGTTACTGCCGTTTCGATGGGTGTGGGCTACGAAATTGGCCGGGCAGTGGCTTCCGGGAAAAAAGTGTTGTGCCTTTTCAGACCCGATTCCGGCAAAAACCTTTCGGCAATGATTGCCGGCTGCCCTGCTGTTAAAGTGGCGCATTACAGAACTTCCGAAGAAGGGAAAAAAATCATTTCAGCCTTTTTACAATCCTAAAAAAATTTTCAATCCACCTTTTAAGCAGAACCTTTCATTCTGAATGATTACTTTTGTGAAAACCGGTAAAAGATCAGATTTGAAAAGAACAGAACATATATTCTTTAATTTTTTGAAAAAAGCTTTTTATGCCATTCAAAAAACCGAGATTTTCCGGCAAAGACAACAACTGTTCCGGTTTTTGACAGGCGTTTGTTTTGTTTTAATCGCTTTTATTTCTTCGGCCCAGGTTAAAACAACAGGCACACCACACATTCAAAACTACCCCAGGTTGGTTTACGAAGCCGGAACCCAAAACTGGGGAATTGCCCAGGACAAAAATGGTTTTATGTATTTTGCCAATAACGACGGGGTTTTACGTTTCGACGGAATTCACTGGGATTTGATTGAGATCTATCGGTCGGCGCCAGTGCGGTCTGTTGCTGTTGACCGGGAAAATCGCGTATTCGTAGGTCTTAATAACGATTTCGGGATGTTGCAGCAAAATGAAACAGGCCCGCCTTTCTTTCAAAGTATCAGGCACTTGTTGCCCGACCCCGATATTCAGTTCGACGATATCTGGAAAATCCACGAGCTTCCGCAGGGGATTGTTTTTCAATCTTTCGATTACTTGTTTTTGCTCAGTAACAACAACATCGAAGTTATCAAACCCGAAACCCGGTTTCTTTTCTCCTTTAATGTAAACGGACGGCTATTTTTACACGAACCCGAAGTGGGATTGTTTGAATACATCAATGGAATGATTAATAAAGTTCCGTGGGCCGGCGATTTGAAAAATACCGAAATATGGTCGATACTGGAAATAAAAGACAACCACCTTTTAATTGGAACCAGGAACAACGGAATTTACAAATTTGAAAACGGCGCGCTCGATAAATGGGATACTCCGGCCGCCGATTTAATTGAAAAGAATAAATTGTTCAGTGCCTCGAAAATTATGGTCAGCCACTTTGTATTCGGGACCATTTTGGACGGGATTGTTGTTACTGATGCCGAAGGAAATATTTTACAGCATATCAACCGGGACAGAGGCCTTCAGAACAATACGGTTTTAAGTGTTTTTACCGACCGAAAAAATAATCTGTGGCTGGGGCTCGATAACGGGATTGATTTTATTGAAACTAACTCGCCGCTAAGTTTTTTTACCGAAAATGAAGGTCTGGGAGCAGGTTATTGTACCGAGGTTTTTAACAACAAACTTTATTTGGGAACCAATCAGGGTTTATATGTCAAATCATTTGATCGCTTTTCGGAAATTGACGATCCTTTCAGATTGGTGCAAAATACGATTGGACAGGTTTGGTCGCTCGAGGTTTTTGAGGAACAATTGATTTGCGGCCACAACTCAGGGACGTTTATCATTCAAAATGACACAGCCGTTAAAATAAGCGACGAAGAAGGCGCCTGGAAATACATAAGGTTAAAAAACAGCCCGGAGATACTGCTTGGCGGGCATTACAACGGCCTGGCACTTTTACGCAAGGGTACAAACGGTTGGACATTTTTTAAAAAAGTGAATGGTTTTAATGAGTCGAGCCGGTTTATTTTTGAAGACGACAACGGAATGATCTGGATGAGCCATGGCGGGAAAGGAATTTTCAGGGTCAGGTTGAACGACGCAAAGGACAGTGTAACGCATTACCGGCTTTACTCCGACGCTCAGGGCCTTCCTTCAAACGAAAATAATATCCTTTTTTCACTTCAGAATCAATTTTATGTCTCCGGAATCGATGGCATATACACCTACCACGAATCTTCCGATTCTTTTAAAATCACCAGCCGGTTTGAACAGTTGTCATCGCTTGACGGGCAACTGCTTACGTTAAAAACCGACGCATCCGAAAATATTTGGTTTATCGCGCAGCATGAGTCGGGTGTGCTTCGTCGCAACGAAGACCTGAATTATACCAAAATAACGGCTCCTTTTAAACAACTGGACAACAAATATGTGAATGGTTTTGAGTTTGTTTATCCGTACAACAGCGACCATGTTTTTTTCGGATTAGACAATGGTTTTGCCCACTATTCATCCAAAATACTTAAACCCTATTCCGAAGAATTTCAGTGTTTTATCACAAAGGTGGAGATGCCGTCGGTCGATTCCACCATTTACTTCAACCCGAATTATTTGAATGCCGGTGTTGAAGTTCCTTTCAGGAAAAATGCCTTCCGGTTTCATTTTGCCGCTCCTTTTTACGAAAATACAACGCAGCTGCAGTTTAGTTATTATCTCGATAATTATTCAGAGGAATGGTCGGACTGGACTACCGATAGTTACCGCGATTTTACCAACCTGCCCGAGGGATATTATACGCTTAAGGTAAAGGCAAAAAATATTTATGGCGTCGAAAGTGAAGTGGCGGCATTTGGTTTCACTATTCTTCCGCCCTGGCACCGTTCTCAACTGGCTTATTCCATTTACTTTATTTTAGGGGTTTTGCTGATTTTTTTCATCGTTAAGTTTGTGCGCCACCGGATAGAATTATCCCGGAAAAAACAGGCACAAAAACATGAAGCGGAACTTCAGAAGAAGGAAGAGATTTTTCAACGGCAGGCGCTGGTAGCCGAAAAAGAGATCATCCGTTTACGCAATGAAAAACTGCAGAGTGAGATGCTGTATCGCGATAAGGAACTGGCCAATCAAACCATGAACATCATCCAAAAGAATAAGTTTCTCGGCAAGCTGAAAGGAGAACTGCATCAGGCGATGAAAAATACTTCGGATGCACAGTTAAAAACCAAATTATCGGCGTTGAACCAGCGAATAAACAAAGAAATTGACAACAAGCAGCAAAACCAGATATTCGAAACGTATTTCGATGAAGTGCACGAAGATTTTTTTCAAAGGCTAAAAGAGCAGTTTCCAAACCTCTCCCCGCGCGAAACACGTCTTTGTGCCTATATTCGCATGAACCTGACTTCAAAAGAAATTGCCGCTTTATTAAACATTTCCGACAGAGGGGTTGAAATAGGCCGGTACCGTTTGCGGAAAAAACTCGACCTCCCGCGGGAAATAAACCTTTCTACATTTTTGTCGAATGTCTGACGCGTCAAACGCCGTATGTTATGGAACAGGATTTTCGATGTAGTAGTTTAAATGCTTCCTTTTTTCATTGTAAGTTACTCTTTTTTAGTATCTTGATTTTATTGTGATGTAGTTTTGATGTAGTGCTATTATTTGAATGATGTATTATTGAAGCACCGGATTTTTCGGATTTCTGAACGGGGAGGCACAACTTTGGGCAAACATTATAAAATTTTATTTATTAAGTAAAATCGGATCCTATGAAAAAAATTCTTTTTTTGTTTTTATGTTCACTTTTTGCGCTTGGTGTTTATGCCCAGGACATTACGCTTTCCGGTAAAGTTACTGCGGCAGATAACGGAGAGCCGCTGCCGGGAGTTTCGGTAGTTGTAAAAGGAACAACAAACGGAACGGTAACCGATATTGATGGTAATTATCAGTTGCGGGTTCCGTCAGATGCAGTGATGCAGTACTCTTTTATAGGTATGCAAACACAGGAAATTCCTGTAAACGGACGTACTGAAATAAACGTTGTGCTTGAAAGCGAAGCTTTCGATGTGGACGAAGTTGTTGTAGTGGGCTACGGTACCCAAAAGAAAAGTTTGGTTACCGGGGCAATTGCAAAAGTTGGAGGGGAAGAACTTCAAAAAACCTCCGATATGCGTGTAACACAGGCATTGCAGGGTAAAACTGCAGGGGTTGTCATTTCAAACAACTCGGGGCAGCCCGGCGATCAGGTCTCCATCAGAATCCGCGGTATTGGAACTAACGGAGACGCCGAACCTTTGTACATTGTAGATGGGTTGCCCATGGGTGGAGCTGGAATCGACTTTCTGAATTCCAATGATATTGAATCGATTGAAGTTCTGAAAGATGCCGCATCGGCTGCTATTTACGGTGCACGCGGTGCAAATGGCGTTATTTTAATTACAACAAAAACCGGGAAAAAAGGTGAAAAACTGACGGTAAGTTACGATGGCTATTACGCTTTTCAGAATCCCTGGAAAAAAATAAATGTATTAAATGCTCAGGAATATGTGACCCTGATAAATGAGGCATCGTTAAACGGAACCGGTAATTTCCGGTTTTCGCAGGAGCAAATAGCAGGTTTTACAGCTAATACCGACTGGCAGGACGAAATGTTTAATTACGATGCGCCCAAACAAAATCATTCGGTTTCTTTTAACGGCGGGACGGAAAAAACCAGCTATTCTTCTTCATTGAGCTATTTTAGTCAGGAAGGGATTGTGGCTAAGGGAAAATCGGACTTCGAAAAATACAGCTATCGTTTAAATACAGTTACCGATTTTGGATTTTTAACACTCGGTTCAAATATCAATTTGGCCAGAATAACCAGCAAAGGAATTGAAACAAACACCCATTTTGGCATCGGACTGGCGCAGGCGTTAAACATGCCACCCATTGTTCCGGTTACGCGGGAAGATGGTTCATGGGCTGTACCCGAACAGTTTGGGATTGGTCTGCAGGAAATTACAAATCCGGTGGCGCTGCTGGATAATTTAAATTCTGAAACAAAAACCAGTAAATTTATTGGAGGTTTATTTGCCGAACTCGATTTTGGGCAGTTGGATCAGTCGCTGAACGGATTGACTTTCAAATCATCGTACAGTGGAGAAATGGCGCTGGTCGATACCCGCGGATATACTCCCTTTTACTATTTGGATGCCATGCATTTTACCATCACCGATGAGGCATCGCGATCAATGGACATCTGGTCGAGATGGAACTTCGAGAATGTGTTTACCTACGACAAAACAATCGATGCGCATCACTTTACCGTAATGGGCGGTGTCAGTGCTTTTAAAGATATGCACAACAACCTTTCGGCAGGTAAAAAGGATGTCATTTTCGACCATTTTGACTATTCTTATATCGATAATGCTACCGATCCGGAAAGTACCGTTGCAGGAGGCGGTTATTCCGACCACACCGTGGCTTCTGTTTTTGGCCGGGTAAATTACGATTACGGCGACCGTTACATGTTTGCAGCAACGCTGCGGCGCGACGGTTCATCGCGGTTCGGTTCAGAAAACAAATACGGATACTTTCCATCCGTATCGGCAGGATGGGTGATTTCGAGGGAGGATTTTATGGGCGGAACTTCCAATGTAATCGACATGTTAAAGATTAGAGCCAGCTGGGGACAAAACGGCAGCGAAAATATTGGTGATTTCGGATACACTTCAGTTATCGGCAATCAGAATATCTACTATTTTGGCGACAGCAAAACGCAATACAACGGAACCCAGCCCACGCGAATTGCCAACCCCTCGTTAAAATGGGAAACTTCTGAGCAAACCAATATAGGGGTGGACTTTGCTACTTTGGGCAACAGCTTGCGTATTGCGCTGGATTATTACATTAAAACGACAAAAGACTGGCTGGTTACCGCCCCGGTTCCGTTACTGGTAGGGAACTCGGCACCCGTAATCAACGGCGGTTCCGTCCGAAATTCAGGGTTTGAAGCCGAGGTAAGTTTCAAAAAGCGATTCGGCAAACTGTTTTTTAATGCTTCTGTAAATGGTGCGTACAACAAAAACGAAGTGCTCGACATTCAAAATGCCGAAAAACGCCTTCAGGGTGGAGACGGTGCATTCGGACAAGGCGATGTATTATATGCTAAAGTCGGAACTCCGATGGGCTACTTCAACGGGTTAAAAACCGACGGGATTTTCCAGACCGAAGAAGAAATTGCAGCCTACGTGAATGCAGATGGCGATTTACTTCAACCCAATGCAGTGCCGGGCGATATTAAATTTGTCGATGCCGACGGCGACGGAGTTATCGATCGCGACGCAGACCGGGTAAACCTGGGTACACCGCATCCCGATTTTACCGGTGGGTTCAGCCTGGGCCTCGAGTATGCCGGCTTCGATTTCAACATGTTTGTTTATGCGGCATTGGGGCAGGAAGTGTACGACGCCACCATGCGCTACGACATGAACGAAACCAACTACACGGGCGACTGGCTTAACCGCTGGACCGGCCCCGGAAGCTCGGACTCCTATCCACGGGTAACTTTTGTCGATGGCAACCGGAATATGACTACCGTCAGCGATTTTTTTGTACACGACGGAAGTTTTATCAGAATGAGAAATATCACACTCGGTTACACGCTGCCGACAAATGTGACAAGATACATGAGAATCAGCAATTTAAGGCTTTATGTTTCTGCTGAAAATTTATTGACGTTTACCGGTTACAAGGGCTACGACCCCGAGATTGGCGGAAGTGTATTCAACAATGGTATCGACCACGGAATTTATCCGCAGCCGCGGACAGTGCTGGGCGGGGTAAACATTACTTTTTAACGTGCTGAAAACATTTAAAATTTAGGAAAATGAAAAATAAATCAATTTATATATTTTACTTCATCGCCCTGGTAGTTCTCCAGGTATCTTGTTCCGATGATTTCCTCGAACTGGAACCTAAAACAGGCCAGGTAGAAGCAAACTATTATCAAAACGAAGAGCAGGCATTTCTGGCGGTTACCGCGGTTTACGACGCCTATTCAGTACAAAACTGGCAATTTGTGCCTACCATGTCCGATATTTTTTCCGACGATGCTTTTTGCGGAGGTTCAAACATTAACGATATGAGCCAGTGGCATGAAATGGAAATGTTTGATATGACACCGGAGAATAACGCCGCTGCCGATTTGTGGAACCGGTGTTATTCCGGAATCTATCGCGCCAACCTGTATCTGCAAAAACAGGAACAGGTAGTTTGGGAAACCGAAGGAATGAAGGAACGGCTTGAAGCAGAAACATTATTCCTCAGGGCCTATTTTTACTGGGATTTGGTACGACATTACGGATATGTTCCGTTAATTACCGAAGTGCTCCCTTCAGTGGAAGATTATAAGACTATTGCACAAAGTACGCCCGACGAACTTTTTACACAGATAGCCGCCGACCTGTTAAAAGCGGTTCCGGCATTGCCCGTAAGTGTGCCGGCTGACGAAAAAGGCAGAATAACCAAAGGAGCGGCTCAGGCGCTAATTGCACGTATCTATCTTTACCACGAAGGATTTGCCAAACCGGTAATCGGTGTTTCAAACTGGAGTGACGGCACTACAACCATCGATAAAAACTACGCGAGGGCTGCCCTCGAAGAAATTATTGCAGGTAACACTTATTCTTTGGTGCCGGATTACAACGATTTGTGGGACTGGGAAAACCAAAACAATGAAGAGTCCGTTCTTGAAATTCAGTATTCCGATAAAGCAAATTCAGGCGACTGGGGAGGATGGAACATCAACGGTAATTTTTCAAGTGTTTGGTACAGCGTGAGAAACCCGGTCGGCGACAACGGTGCTGTTTTTCCGGGGTGGTCGTTTGCAATTCCCACCTGGAGTTTGGAAAATGAATTCGAAGCCGGAGACCCGCGTAAAGATGCCACCCTGTACAATGCCGAAGAACGGCTGGATGACTACACCAGGGCATTTATGAATACCGGATTTTTTAACAGAAAATACATGGCGCTGAATGCCTACATCGGTTCAGGAGGCGATCCGAACCATAATTTCCCAAGGAATTTTGTCGACATTCGCTATGCCGATGTTTTGTTAATGGCTGCCGAACTGTTTTTGGAGGAAAATCCGTCGAAAGCAACGGATTACCTGAACGAGGTGCGCACACGTTCCCTCGGCGAAGGCGCTGCTTTAACTTCGGTTACATTGGATGATATCTACCACGAACGAAGAGTGGAATTTGGCGGAGAAGGTTTGCGTAAATGGGATTTACTGCGAAGAGGAAACGATTATGCGGCAGCTAAAATAAATGCGAGCTTTAACGTTCCGGATGATGTGCCTAATCTTTCTCATTTTACACCGCGTAATTTTAAAGCGGATACCTGGGGAATGTTCCCTGTTCCTGCAAGGGAAATCCGGAATACAAATGAAGGCGTGTTAACACAACTTGTACCTGCCTACAAATAGCCCGTTTAGTTAATTTTTTTCAAAATGAACAGAATATGAAAAATTTAAAATATTTAAGCTTTATCGGATTAATGGCGTTTGCAGTGTTGTTTTCCTGCGAACCCTTTGAAGAAACCAACCCGGAATTGGGGTTAGTCGAACCTCCCGCCGAAAGTGAGATGGATTTCTCCATTACCCCCGGAGACGATGCATTTCGTTTTAACATAGCGATGACAAGTCCTTCCATGAAAGGAATATACACGGTGACTTTCGATCTCGGGAACGGATCGAAAATTAACAAAGAAAGTGGTGTGGCCTATTATCCGCTGCCCGATGACTACACGATAACCATGACAATTAAAACAAACAGTGGTAGTTCCAGTATTTCAAAAACACATACAACCACCGAAACCGATTATTCGTTGTTTGACGACCCGATGATGATTGCATTGAGCGGAGGTGTCGATGCGTTGGAAGGGAAAACATGGGTGTTGGACAGCCTTTCGCAGGGGCATCTTGGAGTTGGCCCCGCCGGCAGCGAAGGACTGGAATGGTGGTCGGCAGCCCCCCTCAATAAAAGCGGCTTTCAAATATATGACGACAGGCTGACTTTTAAAATGGTGGGTTTTGAAGCCATTTACGAAAACAACGGGAAAAGCTACGTGAAAGATTTCAGAGGAGACGACCCCAACTACACCAATGTGGTTGACCCGGGCGACGACCTGATTGTGGATTATACTCCGCAACCGGGTTCGTGGATGATTGAAGAAGACGGTGGAAAAATGTACCTGGTTTTATCGGGGCCGACTCCCATTTATCCCATGTTCGATACCGGTGCTCAGGGCGGCAGATACGAAATATTTGCGCTCGAAGAAAACTTTATGCAACTGGCATCGCTCGGTGGAGACGGGAACGCATGGGCATACAGACTTATCCCCGAAGGTTACGTGCCGCCTCAGATTGAGCTGGAGGCAACACTTACAGAAGCAGGCGAAGTAAACACTTACAATGTCGCATTGAACGTTCTGAATGTTCCTGCAGGCGAATCCATCGACAATGTAATCATTGATTTTGGCGGCGGTACCGTTTATGAAACACAGGATGTCGGCGAAGTGGTATCGAACACCTACATGCGCCAGGGAAGTTACCCGGTTACCGTAACCGCAAACACTTCGCTCGGCGATATCGTGAATACTTTTACAGCTGATGTAGCGGAAAACCACCCCGATTACGAACCGTTCCTGCTGGATGCGATGGTGATGTACAATGATTTCTCCGAAGTTTCGATGGCGCCGATGCATGTCGATCAGGCAGGGGGCAGCGCTTACATTGAAGTGGTTGACAATCCCGGCCGCATCTATCCGAACAAAAGCGCCAAAGTGCTGAAACTGGTGAAAGAAAATAATGAATGGGCCAATGCCTACATGCAACTGCCGGCGGGTTACCGGTTCGACTTGCGCCAGCGCCATACATTTAAAGTGATGGTGTATGGAGATGCCGGCGATGAAGTACTGCTAAAACTCGAAAATACCGACCGCGGTGGGAATGCATGGCAAACCGGTACCTACGATTTAATTTATACCATTCAGGAGGACAATACCTGGGAAGTAGCTGAGTTTGACTTCTCGGGAGTTGGCGCCGGATGGGACTGGACCGGAGATATTTTTACCGGCGACGTGACAACAGATGATAATTTCAGCCACGACTTTTACAATGTGGTGCGTATCATGATCAATCCCGGAAATTCCGCTGGTACCTTCCAGCTTTACCTTGATGAACTGGCTGGCCCGCATGTCGAAGGACTGAAGTCAGCCACCCGTAATTAATTTTAATGTGCCCAAAAAGTGTTTTTTCATAGTTTGGTTTAACTTTTTGGGCACCTTTTTTAATCCCGTATTAAATAGTCAACAATGATTCATTTAAAGTTGAAGCACTTCCCATTGCTCATTTTTTTGATAGGGATCTTCCCAGGATGTCAAAAGGAAAAGGAATCAAACTCACTTTTGGATGCTAAGGTAAAGGCACTTATCCGGGAAATGACCCTCGATGAAAAAATCGGGCAGATGTTTCAGGCATCCGACTTCCATTTTTCAAACGATGAAGATTTACAAAAGGCGGTAAAAGACGGGCGGGTCGGTTCGTTTTTAAACATTCAGGGCGCTGAAAAGGTAGCAGAAATTCAACGCATCGCCAAAGAAGAAAGCCGGCTGGGAATTCCGTTGCTTTTTGGCCGCGATGTTATTCACGGCTACCGCACCATTTTCCCCATTCCGTTGGGAATGGCCGCCTCGTGGGACACGGCCCTGGTCAAAAAAGCCATGCGCATTTCTGCTGTTGAAGCGGCTTCAATGGGGATTAACTGGACCTTTGCCCCGATGATCGACATCACCTGGGACCCGCGCTGGGGAAGGATTGCCGAAACAACCGGCGAAGATCCGTTTCTCACTTCGCAATTCGCAAAAGCGATGGTCGAAGGCATTCAGGGTGATTTGAACGACCCCACTGCACTTGCCGCCTGTGCCAAACATTTTGTAGGGTACGGAATGGCGGAAGCCGGACGGGACTACAACACCACCTACATTCCTGAACCACTTTTGCGAAACGTGCACTTAAAGCCATTTAAAGCTGCCCAAAATGCCGGCGCGCTGACTTTTATGTCGGCCTTCAACGATTTAAACGGAGTGCCCACTTCCGGCAATGCCTTTACGCTGAAAACCATTTTGCGCGATGAATGGAATTACCGGGGAATGGTGGTGAGCGACTGGGCCTCCATCGAAGAGATGATCCCTCATGGTTTTGCCACCGGTAAAAAACATGCTGCTGAAATTGCCGTAAAAGCAGGCGTGGATATGGAGATGGCCACCACAGCGTACATCGAAAACCTAAAAAGCCTTGTTGAAGAAGGAAAAATCAGCGAAGAGCTGATAAATGAACGGGTGGCAAACATTCTCCGTGTAAAATTTAAACTGGGACTTTTCGATAAACCCGTTGAAAACAGTGCGTTAAGCGCCGATACTATTTTGGCCGGTTCGCACCTGGAACATGCGCGCGTACTGGCACGCAACAGCATGGTGTTGCTGAAAAACAGCAACCACATACTTCCGCTGTCAAAAGATATTGGTTCGCTGGCAGTGATTGGCCCGCTTGCCGACGCACCGCACGACCAGATGGGAACTTGGGTTTTCGACGGCAGTGAAGAAGATTCGCAAACGCCAAAAACAACCTTTCGGAATTTGCTGGGCGACCGGATGCATTTTGCCTCCGGACTGGAATACAGCCGCGATAAATCGAATAAAGGTTTTGGAGCCGCACTGTCTGCTGCCGGAAGATCGGAGGCCATCCTCTTTTTTGCAGGCGAAGAATCGATCCTTTCAGGAGAAGCCAACTCCAGGGGAATCATTGATTTGCCCGGCAAACAATCAGCGTTAATCCGGGATTTAAAAAAGACCGGAAAACCACTGATTCTTATTGTAATGGCCGGAAGACCGCTGGCCATTCAGCAGGAACTGAAAATGGCCGACGCCGTGTTGTATGCCTGGCACCCGGGAACAATGGCCGGGCTAGCCATTGCCGACCTGGTGTTTGGCAACTATTCACCCACCGGGAAACTGCCGGTTACGTTTGTAAAAGGGGCAGGACAAATTCCGCTTTACCATTACCGGAAAAACACCGGGAGGCCGGCATCAGATTCCGATGTAATTCATATCGACGATATTCCGCGGAATTCCAGACAGCTCTCGCTCGGTTTTAAATCGATGCATCTGGATTATGGCGTCGAGCCATTGTTTCCTTTTGGATACGGATTGTCTTACACCAAATTTAAGTATTCAAACTTAGTGCTTTCCGATAAGGCTTTAAATTTAAACAAGACCATTTCTGTTTCGGCCGATGTGCAAAATATTGGTAATTTTGAAACCGATGAGATTGTACAGCTTTATATTCGCGACCGGGTTGGAAGCATTACCCGGCCTGTAAAAGAATTGAAAGGGTTCCGGAAAATTCGTTTGGTGCCCGGCGAAACCAAAACGGTTCGGTTTGAAATTGCCCCGGGGGAACTGGAGTTTTTTAACGGAGAAAAATATGTAACCGAACCCGGTGAATTCGATGTGTGGATTGGGCCAAATTCTGCAGAAGGGTTGCACGCTCAGTTCGAACTCAGGTAACAATACCGATTAATGACAACTATGAAAAATACATTTCAGAAACAAACAATTTTTTTCATTTTGCTGGCTCTTTTTGGGCTTTCAGCTTTTGGCCAGGACACGTGCAATTACCTTGTTTGGTCGGATGAATTTGATTACCAGGGCGAACCTCATCCTGAAAAATGGGGCTACGATATTGGAGGCGGTGGCTGGGGAAACAATGAACTTCAAAATTATACCGCCTCCAGAACCAATTCGTTTGTGCAGGACGGAAAACTCACCATCAAAGCGGTAAAATCAAACGGGAGCTGGACTTCGGCAAGACTGGTAACCAAAGGTAAAGGCGACTGGCTGTATGGTCGTATCGAGGTAAAAGCCAAACTGCCGGAAGGTGTTGGCACATGGCCGGCCATCTGGATGCTGCCTACCGACTGGGAGTACGGCGGCTGGCCCGCCAGCGGCGAAATCGACATTATGGAACACGTGGGGTACGATTTTGGCACTGTTCACGGAACGATTCACACCGAAGCATACAACCATTCCATTGGAACGCAGTTGGGAGAATCGGTCGAAGTGGAAAATGTTTCCACCCAATTTCATGTGTATGCCATCGACTGGACCGAAGATGAAATCGTGTGGTATGTGGACGGAAAAGAATATTACCGCATTGAAAACCCGAACAAAACCTACAAAGAGTGGCCGTTCGACAAACGTTTTCATTTGTTGCTGAACATCGCCATTGGCGGAAACTGGGGTGGTGCACAGGGAGTCGATCCTAACCTGAATGAGGCAACGATGGAAATCGATTACGTGAAAGTGTTTCAGAAAGAGGTACCGAAACCTGTAATCGACGGAAAAAAAAACGCTGAACCAAACGAGGAACTAATTTTTTCAACCGCTGAAATTCAAGGAGTTCGATATAAATGGAGCTTTCCTGACGGCGTGGAAACAGTAAGTGGGGGTCAAACGGCACGGGTTACCGTAAAATGGGGCAATTCAGGCGGAAATGTGCAGCTTGAACTGCAGTCGGATTGCGACACAATTGCTGCCGAACCGTTTTTTGTGAGCACCGTACAAAAACCTTCGAGCGAAAGTTTTGAGGTACCGCTGTTCGACGATCAAAACAACATACCCTGGCAGGCAGTCCCGGGGAGTTCAAACCAGATGGAATTGACCGGAACGGCTGCTTTAGTTGCAGCATATACCGTAAATGTACCCGCTGAGAATCCGCATATGCTGTATGAATTTCAAAATCCCGTCGATTTAAGCGCTTTCAGAAAAATGGATATTGTTCTGAAAACGCCGGCGCCGGTTCCCGGCTCGTTTCGTATCGATTTGGTGGATGTGAACGGGAACGTAAATCTGAACGACCTTTTCAAAATCAACTCCTTCGAAAGCGACGGGAATTTTCACACCTACTCCTATACTTTTGGCCAAAACCCGGATGGAGTTTACCAACCCGGTTTGATTAAACAGATAAAAGTGTACATCAACTACGGCGTTTTTGGAAAGAAGGGAACGGGGCAGGTTGAAATCGAATCGATACACTTTAAAAATACCGCAACGTTTGCCGGCAAAAACCTTGTTCAAAACGAACTGAAAGTGTGGCCCAATCCGTTTCAGGATGTCGTCCGGATCGATTCGTCGGAACCCCTTGCAGGCATTAAAATTTTCGACATAAACGGAAAATTATTGTTTGCCAAACCTGTGCTAAACGCGTACAATGCCGTGTTAAATCTCGGTGCAGCTTCTTCCACCTCAATTCTTCAGGCCAAATACAAAAATGGCACTTCAAAAAATGTGGTGCTTGTTAAAAACAGGTAATCCCGGTAAATTTCAACTTGTTCGCGAAAACCGGAGCTTTTGTTTCCCCGTTTCTGCACCGGCCGGAATTTAATGGTGGTGATGGCCGTGTTTTTTATCTCCGTTTTCCATATCCAGCAACGCCTTTCCCGACTCTTTCAGTAACCCGACCGACCATTTAATAATCACAGCCGAGCTGATTAACGCTGCAATGGTATCCACAAACGGGATATCCCAAATCATCGCTGCCGTGAGGCCCAGAATGGCGGAAAGGCTGGTAAGGGCATCGGCAATTACGTGCAAATAGGCCGCGCGGATGTTGTGGTCGGAATGTGCGTGATCGTGATGTAAAAGAAAAGCGCTGGCTACGTTCACAGCAAGCCCCACAATAGCTACAAGAATGGCTTCCCGGTACACAATATCCACCGGATTGAAAAAGCGCTCAACCGCTTCCACCACAATCACAACGGCAAATATCAGCAACATCAGGCCGCTGCTGTACCCCGAAAGCGAAAGGATTTTGCCGGAATTGCCCGTGAATTTTTTGTTTTTGGAAACCTTCCTGACAACAATGTAAGCTACCCAGCTCAATCCAATGGCCAGTACGTGAGAGCCCATGTGGATGCCGTCGGCCAGCAGCGCCATCGAGTTGGTAATGAGTCCGAAAATAATTTCAACCACCATGGTGACAGCTGTCAGCAACACCACCCACAAGGTTTTCTTTTCATGTTCGTGTATATGATCCGGCATAATTTTGAATTTAATCAACAGCAATTTTTGGTTTGCCGAGAACGCAGCTATCTGACCGCCTGCAAGAATAAATAGCACAACAATTAAAGCCCCGTTTAGTTTCAGAGTGCCCCGATGTTTTTAGGTTTTCTGCCCTGCAAAAATAGTAAGTTCACCGGTGATTTAATCATAATGTCCTTTCCTCTATTTTCTTTTCGTCCGGAGCCGGCTAACCTTTTAAAATGCGGATAGCATTAAAGACGGCTATCAACGCTACGCCCATATCGCCGAATACCGCTTCCCACATGGTTGCAATCCCCAATACACCAAGTATTATAAATAAAGCCTTAATTCCCAGGGCAAAAATAATGTTCTGCCATACAATGTTTCTTGTTTTTTTGGCCACGTCGATGGCATCGATAACTTTTAATGGCGAATCGGTCATCAGCACGACATCGGCTGTTTCAATGGCTGCGTCGGAACCCAGCGCTCCCATTGCCATTCCCACATCGGCACGGGCAATTACCGGGGCATCGTTAATGCCGTCGCCGACAAATACAACTTTGCCTCCTTTACTTTCGGTTATGAGCCGTTCAATGTGGTTGACTTTGTCTTCCGGCAACAATTCTGCGTACCAGCCGTCTATTCCTAATTGTTTCGCGATGGATTGCGCGGTGTTTGCATTATCTCCGGTCAGCATAACCGTCCGAATGTTTTTGGCATTCAGTTTTTCTATGGTCTCCGCGGCATCTTCTTTCAACCTGTCGGAAATAACGATATACCCGGCATACTTTTGGTCGAACGCCACATGCACCACAGTGCCATCCACATCACAAACCGGATGTTCGATGTGCTCCTGATGCAACAGCTTATCGTTACCGGCAAGCACAACTTTGTCGTCAACAACGGCTTTTATTCCATGGCCGGAAATTTCTTCGGTTTTTTTTATTCGGGCATTGTCGATGGTTCCGTGAAAAGCCTCGGTTACCGACTTTGCCACCGGGTGATTTGAATGGTACTCGGCATAAGCGGCATATTCCAGTATTTCTGCTTCGGAAAAGCCGTTGCCGCCGGTTGCCACAATTTCTGACACCCTGAATTCGCCTTTTGTCAACGTTCCGGTTTTATCAAATACAACCGTTTTTACCCGCGTTAAGGCGTCGAGAAAATTTGAACCTTTCACCAGCACTCCTTTTCGCGAGGCGCGGCCCACGCCCCCGAAATAGCCCAGTGGAATACTTATAACCAGCGCACAGGGACATGAAACGACAAGAACAACCAGCGCCCTGTAAATCCATTCGCTGAAAGTGGCGCCGGTTATAAATAGCGGAGGTAACACAGCGAGTAGGGCAGCTCCGAAAACCACGACCGGCGTATAATATTTTGCAAAAGTGGTAATGAATTTTTCGGTTTCGGCTTTCCGCGATGTGGCATTTTCCACCAGCTCGAGGATTCGGGATATAGACGAATCGGCGAATGTTTTTTTCACATTAACGGTAAGCAGGCCCGACTGGTTGATCATCCCGGCCAGAACTTCTTCGTTCGCTTTTACTTTGCGCGGAACACTTTCGCCGGTCAGTGCCGAAGTATCGACAAACGAACTGCCTTCGGTTACCACCCCGTCGAGCGGAATTTTTTCGCCTGCTTTAACGACAATGGTAGCGCCGGTTTTCACTGCTTCCGGTGACACTTTTATGATTTCCGGTCCGGCTTTCAGGTTGGCGTAATCCGGTTTTATTTCGAGCAAAGCTTTAATTGATTTGCGCGAACGCCCGACGGCAATATCCTGGAATAGTTCTCCTACCACGTAAAACAGCATTACAGCAACGGCTTCGGGCATTTCGTTTAAGGCAAAAGCGCCCATTGTGGCAATGGTCATTAAAAATTGTTCGTCGAAAACCCGCCCGCGAATACTGTTTTTCCCGGCCGAGGCGATCACTTTCCAGCCCACAATGAGGTAAGCCGTTACAAATACCGCATATTCTGCACTATGGAAAGGCGTGTTGTGCAGCTGATCTTTAAACAGTATTCCCGCAAGTAACAGCAGCAGTCCCGATACGGCTTTAACAATCGCTGTTTTGTTTTCGGCCAGTTCGCTCCCTGAAATCAACGCGTTTGTGCGTTCGGAATCTTTAGCTTCCACCTCGACTTCCGGTTCCAGTTCTTTTATTTTCGCTTTAACACTCCCGATATCTTCGGAGTCGATGGTCATTGTCAGACTGGCAAAACTTACATTTACGTACTTAACGCCTTCCAGTTTTCTGACGCCGTTTTCAATCTTTGCAGCGCATGAGGCACAATCGAGATTTTTAAGTGTATATTTTTTCATTGTTCATTCCCTGCTTGTGTAATGCTAA
>CAZXHP010000056.1:17245-19074 GCA_964639655.1 uncultured Mariniphaga sp. | reverse complement strand
CGCGACAAAAAAGCCACAAAAGAAATTTTTTCGGTTGAAGGTGGACTGAGTAATTTGATTGATGCACTGGTGAAAAATATTGGAAGTGAAAGTATCCGGTTGAATTGTAACGGACTTTCTTTCTCCCAAAAAGAAAACAAATTTTCTTCCAGCCTCTCCAGCGACCAATTTTCACATGTAATTTCCACCACAGGCGGCTATACTTTGGAAGAACTCTTTCCTTTCCTGGAAAAAGAAAAACTAAAATCCATTGCCAAAATGGAATATTCCAAAGTAGTTCAGGTTTCTGTTGGTTTCAGCCAGTGGGAAGGGATTCCGTTGAAAGCTTTTGGCGGACTGGTGCCTTTTATTGAACAGCGAAATATTCTGGGCGCATTATTCCTCTCCTCTTTCTTCAAAAATAAAGCACCACAGAACGGAGCATTGCTTTCGGTTTTTTTGGGAGGAGTGCGAAAACCAGAGTTTGCAGATTATTCTGACGAAAAAATTTTTAAAATTGTTGAGCAGGAGTTAACCGAAATGTTCCAACTGAAAACATTTCAACCCGATTTGTTGAAAATTTTCCGTTACAACCACGCCATTCCGCAATACGGCATCGAGTCGGAAAAAAAACTGGGCGCCATTGCAGCGCTGGAAAAGGCACATCCCGGCCTCGTTCTTGCGGGCAATATCCGCGACGGCATTGGCATTGCCGACAGAATTAACCAGGGAAAAACCATCGCGTCAGAAATCATAAAAATTAACCATGAAGAGTAACAAAACAGCCGTTTTATTGATGAATGTAGGCAGCCCCGACGAGCCGAAAATAGGCGCGGTTTGGCGCTACCTCACCGAGTTTTTAAACGACAAGCGCGTGATTGACCTGCCCTGGCTGCTAAGAAAATTCCTGGTCAATTTTATCATCATCCCGTTCAGGGTAAAAAATTCTACCAAACTTTACAAGTTACTCTGGACCGAAAAAGGATCTCCCCTGATTTTTCATTCTTTCGAAATGAAACAAAAACTTCAGCTAAAGATGGGAGATGAATTTGAGGTTTTTGTAGCCATGCGTTATCAAAAACCCGATTATAAAAGGGTAATCCGGCAAATAAAAGAGCAGGAATTCAATAAACTGGTACTTTTCCCGCTTTATCCGCATCACGCCATGTCAACCACCGAAACTACAGTGGTAGCAGTAGAACAGGAATTGAAAAAGCAAAAAGTTAACCTCGAATTGAAAGTGATCGACCAGTTTTACAATCATCCAAAATTTCTCAAAGCATTTGCAGCACAAGGCAAAAAATACAAACCAGAAAATTACGACCACATCGTTTTTTCTTACCACGGGTTACCGAACCGGCATCTCGAAAAAAGCCATCCGGGCATTAAGGTAGAACAATGTTCCTGTCAGAACGCTATGCCGGAACATGGCCATCATTGCTACCGGGCAACCTGTTATGCCACATCACGCCTTTTGGCAAAAGAACTGGGCATAGCACCTGAAAATTATTCTGTGGCCTTCCAGTCGCGCCTCGACAACAAATGGATGGAGCCCTTCACAGATGAAGTTTTATTAGCGAAACTAAAAGAGGGTAAAAAACGAATCCTGGTTTTTGCCCCGGCATTTGTTACCGATTGCCTCGAAACCATTATTGAGATTGGTGATGAATACAAGGAAGAATTTTTGAAAAAAGGAGGTGAAAAATTGCAGCTTGTTGAAAGCCTGAATGCAGAACCCGCATGGATAGAAACCATGACAAACCTTATTCTAAGCTAAAAAACATTTGATTCTCACTAAATTCAATATTTTCATAAAAAACTGTTTTCCAAATTTGTATTAAAAGATATTT
>CAZXHP010000056.1:0-17145 GCA_964639655.1 uncultured Mariniphaga sp. | reverse complement strand
AAAAGATATTTTTTTCAAGAATTGATTTTTTTATTAAATTTGAAACTTTCGTTGAAGATTGGAAGTTTTAATTTGGATATTGATTTTATAAGGAGGAAAAGGTGTTGAAAGAAGCTGATTTTGAATGTGTAAGATGTGAAAAACTTAGCGTCGATTGTGAAAAAACGCAGGATTGTTGCTGCAAAACATGTTTTAAAAGCGATGATACCAATCTCCTAAAATCTTTAGAGCACCAGCAGCTTGAATATCTTGTTGACGGCAAACAGCAAATCAGGTATAACCCGGGAGAAACCATTATCAAACAAAATACCTCTTCCACCTATGTAGTTTGCATCAGAAAGGGACTGGCCAAAGTTTATGTGGAAGGAATCAAAGGCAAAAACCTGATTGTTAAGCTAATAAGGAACCAGGACTTTGTTACCGGTGGTGATTTATTTAATGGGAATGTGCAGAAATTTACCATTTCAGCCGTTACACCGGTTACCTGTTGCCTGATTAACGCGTCCAAACTATCCCAGTTATTTTCAGAAAACAACCGGTTTGCAGTTGAGTTACTCCGGCACCACACCAAGCAAAACAACGCTCTGTTGAATAAACTGGTGGTTTTAACCCAGAAATACATGCCCGGGCGTGTTGCCGACACACTGCTTTACCTGAAAAACGACATATTTGAAACCAATCCGTTTACCGTACCTCTAACCCGGCAGGATTTGGCCGATATGTCGAACATGACCAAGGAAAGTCTTGTACGGATACTCCAGCAATTTAAGGTATCTGAACTCATTAGAACACAAGGTAATACCATCGAAATTCTTGATGAAAGCGGGCTGCAGGAGATCAGCAGAAACGGCTGATTGATATATATCAACCATTATAGCAGTTTTTATCAACTGCAACCTATTGATATATCATTGTTTACCCTTCAGCCCCAACTCTTTTCCATACTATTTTTACACCCTAAAGATTTAATGATTTATAGTATAAACTACTAAACTGGTCATGTTATGAAATATGTATCATTTTTAAAGCTTATTTGTTTTGGTATTGTGTGTGCATTTCTTGCCACATCGTGTGTAAAAGAAGGGCCTATGGGGCCGGCGGGTACTGACGGGCAAGACGGTCAGGACGGAATGGACGGGATGGACGGAAATGTTTCGTGCCTTGCCTGCCACAACAGTGATAATATCGAATCCATTCAGGGTCAGTTTGCCATGTCGGGGCACTATGCCGGCGCAGCAGCAGTTGCGTATGCCGGTGCACAGGCAAGATGTGCGCCATGTCATTCACACGAACAATTTGTTCAATATGCCGAGTTGGGTGAAGTAGCAGGTGATATTACAAATCCGACAGCCTGGCAATGCAATACCTGCCACGGGTTGCATGAAACTTTCGAAACAACGGATTATGCACTGCGACTGGACGAACCGGTAGTTGCAGCTTCCGATAATTCAACGGTTCTGGACATGAAAGGTAACAGTAATTTGTGTGCCAACTGCCATCAATCGAGGTCTAAAGAACCTTTGGCTGACAAACCTGGCGAAACTTTCAGTGTTAATGCGCGTACAGGCCCTCACCATGGTCCTCAGGCTAACCTTGTGGCCGGCGTTGGTTTTGCTGAAATTGAAGGTTCAGTGGCCTACCCCGAGCCAAACAGCTCCTATCACCTGAACGAAACCGCATCGTGCACAGGTTGCCACATGGGAGAATTTGACGATAAGAAAGGTGGTCATTCATGGATTGCCAACCTGAATTCCTGCAAAACCTGCCACGAAACAGAAGATTACAATTACGGTGGCACACAAACCGATGTAGCAATCAAACTGGATTTAATCAGAGACAAACTTGTTGAACTGGGAGTAATGCAAGTTGACGAGGAAGAAGGCTACAGTGTGGTTCAGGGAACTTATCCGATGGTATTGGCACGTGCCTATTACAACTGGATTGGACTTGTTGAAGACCGCAGCCTTGGCGTACACAACCCGAAATACATCAGTGCGCTGTTAATCAATACACTGGAAGCGCTTAACGCTTACCAGCCTGAAGCTTAAGTCACTCAGGTTTTGGGTTTCTTTTTGATGAAACTGGTGTAGAACGAAAAATAACAAAAATGAAAATGAAGTTTAAAATATTGCTGTTGGTTATTGTAGCTGCTGTTATGGCCGGAAGCTGTAAGTACGACTGGGAGATTCCCGAAGAAATTCCGGATATTGACCCGAATGAAGAAATCAGCTTTTCAGAAGAAATTCTCCCTATTTTCAACAGTGGAAACAATTGTACAGCCTGCCACAACGGAAGCCAGATTCCCGACTTAAGAGAGGGGAATGCCTATAGTTCACTGAACAGCACCAGGTACATTAACAAAACCTCTCCGGAGGAAAGCAGAATTTATGCCGTACCTCACCCTGACGGTAACCATTATAAAAAATATACCGGAACTCAGGCTGCTCTGATACTGGCATGGATTGAGCAAGGTGCAAAAAACAACTAACCGCAAAAAAATGGCAGAAATGAAGAATTACATACTATTCGTGTTACTTACGGTTGTTCCGTTCACTGTAATTTTTGCTCAGGACGAGGAGGAAAAAGTGAAAGACAGACCGGTAAGGGCACCGTTTGCAAGTGGTTATTTAATCGATAACCAAACCACCATGATTCCAATAGAAGGAACACTCGAATTTGCCATCCAGCACAAATTTGGTACCGTTGAAAACGGCATGTCCGATTTTTTTGGAATTTATGCTCCGGCAGCAAATATAAGACTTGCATTAAACTATGTACCATTCAAAAATTTTCAGACTGGTATTGGGTTAAGCAAGGAAAGAATGTACACCGACCTGAATGCCAAATGGACCATCCTTGAACAAACCCGCGAAAATACCATCCCGGTCGCTGTTGCACTATACGGCGTTGCAGCTGTTGACGGCAGAAATGAAAGTGCCTTTGGAAACGGTAAAGTCTGGCACTCGGGAGAAGGCACCGCAGAATTTGATATCAACTTTGCCGACCGTTTATCCTATTTTTCGCAGTTAATTATCGGGCGTAAATTCAATCACTGGCTGTCGTTGCAAACCGGTGTTAGCTTTACCCACTACAACCTGGTTGGCCGCAAGTTTGACCACGATAAAGTTGGTGTACATTTTAACGGAAGGGTGAATTTCTCACCCCAGTCGTCGTTTATTTTTAATTACGATGCCCCATTGAAAATTGAACAAATATCAGAACAATTACAGGTGCCTGACCATCATCAACCAAATGTTTCTTTTGGCATTGAAATTGCGACAAGCACCCATGCTTTTCAGATATACATGGGCAATGCAAAAGGAATTATTCCTCAGGACATTATGATGTGGAATTCAAACGAATTCAGTCTGGATAACCTGGCATTCGGATTTACTATTACCAGAATTTGGAACTTTTAATGTTTAACACTATAAAATGATTTATCATGAAAAAAGGTAAGATTAAATTTTTAACATACCCTTTGGTATTCCTTACAGCAGGTTTACTTTTGGCAGCGTTTGCTTCACCAATTGCCAACCCACCCGTAAAAGACTGGGAAATTCCGGCAAAATACAAGGAAATGGAAAACCCGTATGCCGGCGATAAATCGCTGGACAGGGTAGGTAAAATGATGTATGCAAAGCATTGCAAATCATGTCACGGTAATGTCGGGCTTGGCGACGGCCCAAAAGCAGCAAGTATGAATGCTGAAATGATGCCGTTTAACGATGAAAAATTCCAGTCTCAAACCGATGGAGAAATCTATTACCAGTCAATTATTGGTAAAGATGAAATGCCCAACTTCGAGAAAAAAATTCCCGAAGAAGAAGATCGCTGGGCGCTGATTAATTTTGTAAGGTCTTTAAAATAGGTTATAAAATCGAATCCTGCTCCGGAAAGTATTGACTTCCGGGGCAGTTTTTTAATTCTCGTGTGCCATGAGATTTTTCGTTTGCACATTATTTCTTGTATATTTCACAGGGTTTGTTGGAGTGTTGAATTCCAACGGGCAAAACATTCCTGAACAAAACCAGGCCTGCCTCAAATGTCACGCTTCGCAAGCCCATACCATTTATAACGACTGGACGGAAAAAGAAGAAAAACGGCTGATGAATCCGTTTTACATTCTGGATACGGTTCAGCTGGCTGTTGGCGTGCATCAGTCTTTTAGCTGTATCGATTGCCATTCAATGGATTACGAAACCTATCCGCACGATGGCGAATTGAAACTGGAGCCAATGATGACCTGTATCGATTGCCATGGGGGTGACCCTACTTATGAAGACTGGCAGTTCGACAGAATTGAAGAAGAATACCAGAAAAGTGTGCATTACGAATTGCACGGCGATCAGTTTTCGTGTTCCAAATGCCATAACCAGCATTACTACAGAGCAACGGCAAGAACCAGCAGCAGCCTCAGTGAAATTGTGAACTACAGCAACAACATGTGCCTTTCGTGCCACGATAACATGGCCAAATACCAGTTGGTTTCTGAAGATGCCAAACCGCAACTGGTCGATATTCATAACTGGCTGCCCAACCAGGAACTGCATTTCAGGCGTGTACGCTGTATTGAATGCCACACCGAAGTACAAGATTCTTTAATGGTTTCACATAATGTTTTAAGAAAAGAACACGCGACAAAAAATTGCGTTGAATGTCATTCAGCCAATTCGATGTTACAAGCTTCATTATACAAATATCAAAATCTGAAAGCTCGAACAGAAACGGGGGAAAATTCACAAAAATCAATTTTAGGCCTTTTTACCGCAAACAAAGCTGAAGAAACTTTCTCCAACGAATATTATGTAATCGGAGCTTCGCGTGTTCCTTACTTAAACACCATTTTTGCCCTAATATTTTTTGCCACTTTAGGCGGAATAGCAGTTCACACCATTTTAAGGATTATAAAAAAATAGGTTTATGAAAAACGGGAAAAAACTGTATCTCTATCCGTTATGGCTGAGAATCTGGCACGGAGTGAATGCACTCGGAATTCTCACACTCGTCTTTTCGGGCATAAGTTTACACTACGCTGAAAGAGGCGCCCTCCTGTTGAATTTTAAATCCGCTATTGCTGCGCATAATGTAGCTGGGGTTATTGTTTCAATCAGTTATTTTTTATTTGTTCTGGGCAACATTCTCACCAAAAACGGCAAATATTACCGGGTTAAAATTCAAGGACTTTCAAAACGAATGTCCAAACAAATTCAGTATTATATTTCCGGAATGTTTAAGGGTGAGGAATCGCCTTTTCCCGTTTCAGAAAAGAGGAAATTTAATCCGCTGCAAAAATACTCCTACATTGTTGTGATGTACCTGTTTTTGCCCGTACTTATTGTTACCGGAATCGCATTGTTATTCCCGGAAATGATTATCGAACAGGTTTTTCGTGTAAGTGGCGTGATGCTTACAGCCGTCATTCACGGAATTCTTGGTTTTTTTGTTTTTGTTTTTTTGCTGGTGCATCTGTACGTGGCATCTATGGGGAAACCCCCGGGGAAAAACTACAAAAGCATTATTACCGGCTGGCATACCTGAAAACCTGTAAACAAATGCCGGTTGAGAAAAAAAACCGGTTTTATTGAAACAGGGCTAAACGATTGAATAAACTGAACTAAAATCTTATGTCCTATGAAGTTACCGCAGACTTTACGAAACTGGATTTCCATTGTTGGTGCTGCAATCGCATTGCTCAACCTGTTCCTTATCGCGCTGTTGTTTATTATCACACTAATTTTCGATGTAGGCAGCTCTTACGTGGGACTGTTTATTTATATCATTCTGCCCATATTTTTAATTATTGGCCTGATTATGATCCCGGTTGGGATGTTGGTTGCAAAACGAAAAATAAAAAATCAGGAACAGGATGCAAGGGTAAAAGACTGGCCGGTTATCGATTTTAACAATCAGGCAACCCGAAACGCTTCCATCATATTTACAACCGGAACTGTAATCCTTTTAATCCTCTCGGCAGTGGGCAGTTATGAAGCGTTTCATTATACCGAATCGGTAGAGTTTTGCGGCAAAATTTGTCATCAGGTAATGGAACCCGAGTATGTGGCTTACCAGGAGTCATCGCACGAGCGGGTGTCCTGCGTGGAATGCCATGTAGGAAGCGGCGCCGACTGGTATGTAAAAAGTAAACTCTCCGGTCTGTATCAGGTCTATTCGGTACTTTTCGACAAATACCCGCGCCCCATTCCAACACCGGTGCACAGTTTGCGCCCCGCCCGCGAAACCTGCGAAGAATGCCACTGGCCCGAAAAATTTTACGACCGGAAATTACGGATCAAACGGTCGTACCTGGCCGACGAATCGAATACCGAATGGGACATTCACATGCTGCTGAAAACCAGCTCGGAACATAGCGCGCATGGAATCAGCGAAGGCATTCACTGGCACATCAACCCCGATGTTAAAATCGAATACATCGCTGCCGACGAAAAACGCGGGATTATTCCGTGGGTAAAATACACCAACCTGAAAACCGGCGAAACCACCGTTTATGAAGATTTGGAGAACCAACTCACTTCGGCGCAGATGGATTCGCTGGAAGTTCGGGTTATGGATTGCCTCGATTGCCACAACCGGCCGTCGCACAACTACAAAGTTCCCCAGAATTTTATCGACGAATATTTGGCCTCGGGAACTATTTCGAAAGATTTACCCGATATTAAGTCGGTTGCCATGGGCGTGTTTACAATGGATTACCCAACCAAAGACAGTGCTTTTACCGCCATTCAAACCCAGGTAAACGAATATTATGAAATTATGTATCCTGAATTGCTGGAATCCGGTAAAGCTGAAATTGAACAGGCCATTGCAAGCATTCAGGAAGGTTATTCCAAAAACATCTTCCCGTTTATGAAGGCAAACTGGACGGAATACCCCAATCATCTGGGGCACCTCGAAACCGACGGCTGCTACCGGTGCCACAACAACCGGCACAGCTCAGCGAACGGTCATACTATTTCGCGCGATTGTAACCTGTGCCATAACATTACTGCACAAGGAACGCTGGATAACATGGAAATTTCAAATGTCGCGAATCCGCTCGAATTTCAACATCCTGTAAACATCAACGAAGTTTGGCGCGATGAACTTTGCTCGACGTGTCATTACCAACTTTACTAAGTGTTAATCAAATGCTTTTTGTCGGAATTTTTCTTTCTGCTTTCCAATCTTAAACTATTTTTGGACAACGTTTTGATATTTAAATTATGAAGAAATTTTTTTCATTTCTGTTTTCCATGCTTTTTACCGGAATTCTGGTAACCATATTTGCCATTGCCATCGGTTATGCCACTTTTATTGAAAATGATTACGGCACGCCAACCGCCAAAATATTAATTTACAATTCGCGCTGGTTCGAAATTTTACTGGTTATAATAGCCATAAACCTCATCGGAAGTATATTTCAAAACAAATTGTTTACACGGAAAAGATGGCCGGGCTTTTTGTTTCACATC
Source organism: uncultured Mariniphaga sp. (assembly GCA_964639655.1). Classification (GTDB taxonomy): domain Bacteria; phylum Bacteroidota; class Bacteroidia; order Bacteroidales; family Prolixibacteraceae; genus Mariniphaga. The sequence goes on along the minus strand of CAZXHP010000056.1, from coordinate 9,673 downwards.
TCCTTCGTTTTTATGATTATTGGCGCCGGAATTACGCGCTATTACGGCTACGAAGGAACCATGCACATTCGCGAAGGGGAATCCTCCAACTTTATTGTATCCGAAGAAACTTTTGTTAAAATCAGCGCTGCCGACGGAAATTCAAAAGCAGAAAACGAATATGAAGTTAAATTCTCACCGTACACAGCAAACCGGTTTTCAGAAGAAATTGAACTGAACGGAAAAACCATTCGCGTTAAAAACCTGCAATACATGCCATCGGCAGCCGAAACAGTTGTAGCCGACCCAAACGGCGAACCCGTTGTTTCGCTGATGGCTGTTGGAAATGGAATGCAACGGATTGATTTTAACCTGAAAAACGGTGGGAAGAAAACAGTGGAGGGCAGTACTATAGGTTTCAATACACAAAATACAAACATCAACCTCGAAATAGAGAGCGGAAGCTTATTTGTAACCGCAACCGATTCGGTTTTCGTGTTGGATATGAGCGGACAGAAAACAGAAACAATTGTTCCGGGAGAACGTTACAGAATGAATACGCAAACCGTTTATTCCAGCGGAAATATTCACTTTGCAGTAAAACAGTTTTTTCAAAGCGGAAAAACACAACTGGTATATGCACCGCCGCAACAGGGAGGTTCGGGAAGAGACGCCCTTCAGATTGAAATTACTGTAGGAGACCAATCGAAAAACCTTATTGTTTACGGCATGAAAGGTGTTATTGCCGAGCCCTTTTCCACCACAGTTAATGGCACGGAGGTTGCTGTTTCGTTTGGCGCAAAAAAGATAGAACTTCCGTTTTCCATTTATTTATCCGATTTTCAGCTCGAGCGGTATCCTGGCTCCAACAGTCCTTCGTCGTATGCCAGCGAAGTGATTTTACGCGACGGCACTACCGAAAAGCCGTTTCGTATTTTTATGAATAATATCCTGAAATATCAGGGCTACCGTTTTTTCCAATCGTCATACGACACCGACGAAAAAGGAACCATCCTTTCGGTAAACAGCGATGCATGGGGAACTTCAATCACCTATTTCGGCTATTTAATTATGGCCATTGGGTTCGTTTTAACACTTTTCAATAAAAACAGCCGGTTTATGAAACTCATAAAAGCCTCGGCCAGGTTGCGCGAGGAACGCAAAAAACTGTTTGCCGTTGTCATTTTCGGAATGTTTTTTTCGGCGCTGAACGCACAGCAAGTACAAAATATTCAGCCGTTGAATAAAAAACACGTTGCCGAATTTGAAGAACTTTTGTTGCAAAGCACCAAAGGCCGCACCGAGCCGGCTGCAACGCTTGCATCGGAAATTTTGCGTAAAGTAGCCAAAAAGAACAAATGGCAGGGAATGACCGCTGCGGAGGTTTTCCTTTCGATGCAGGCCAGGCCTGAGCAATGGAAAAATGTACCCATCATAAAAGTTGCCGACCCTGAGCTGCGAAAATTGCTGGGAATTTCCCGTGATTATGCCGCATTCAACACCATTGTGCAGCCGCGCGAAAGCGGTGGTTACCGACTAAATGCCCTCGTTTCTGAAGCATTTGCCAAAAAAAGCAGTGAGCGCAATAAATTCGACAAGGAAATTATTAATGTGGACGAGCGGGTGAACATTCTGTTTAATCTTTTCTCCGGAAATTTCTTCACCGTATTTCCCGTTCCCGGCCACGAAAATCAGAAATGGGTTACCGCCAACGATGCCGGCACACTGGGTTCCGAAGGTGAAAACTTTGCACAGCTGTCAACCCAAAATTACCTGAACGCAGTTGCTTCCGCCGACTGGGGAACGGCAACACAGATTCTGAATCAAATAAAAAGTTATCAGCAAAAAGAAGGGGCTCAGATTATACCTTCGAAAACAAAAATCAGACTTGAAATTTTGTACCACAAGTGGGATATTTTTGGAAAACTCTCCAAAATTCTGCTAACGGTTGGGTTGATTTTGCTTCTGATTCAGCTTTACACCATTTTTAACCCGAAAGTGAAACTGGCCGCCTTAAAACAAGGTGCATTTGTTGTGATTTTATTGCTGTTTGCCGCACAAACGGCCGGGTTGGTTATCCGGTGGTATATTTCGGGCCATGCGCCGTGGAGCAACGGTTACGAGTCGATGGTTTTTGTGAGCTGGGCGACTCTGTTTACTGGGTTGGTTTTTACCGGCCGGTCGGAAATCACGTTGTCATTAACCACGCTGCTTGCCGGGTTAACCTTGCTGGTAGCCGGTTTTAGCTGGATGAGCCCTGAGATTACCAACCTTGTTCCGGTGTTAAAATCGTACTGGCTTATCGTGCATGTGGCCATTATTATGGCGAGCTACGGATTTTTGGGTATTGGCGCCATGCTGGGTTTGCTCAATCTTATTTTAATGATTTTCAGAAGTAATAAAAACAAAATCAGGGTGAATCACACCATAAAGGAGTTGGTTGTTATCATTCATATCTCACTAATTCTTGGTCTTTTAATGCTTGCAGCCGGTTCGTTTATCGGCGGAGTCTGGGCGAACGAAAGCTGGGGTCGATACTGGGGCTGGGATCCCAAAGAAACCTGGGCCATGGTAACTATACTCGTTTATACGTTTATTGTGCACATGCATAAAATTCCCGGATTTAAAGGGAATTATGCCGTGAGTGCTGCTTCGCTGGTGGGTTTTGGTTCGGTGTTGATGACCTACTTTGGGGTGAACTATTATTTGTCAGGGCTACATTCCTATGCGCAGGGCGAACCGGCTCCGATTCCGTCAGGTGTGTATGTGGCGATTGTACTGGTGTTACTGCTTGTGATGGTTGCATTTGTTTCAGATAAAAAAGAAAAGCAGGCAGAGATAGTCATTCCCGAAAATTAAAGACGGAAAGTTCTTGAAACAATAAACGTGAATCCCATACCGGCGCCCAGTTGCGTGCCATTAAAATACTGGTAAACCGGAATGTCGGTCATTGCCGATAAATACCAGTTTTCTTTGAGCACATAATTTAACTGGGGAACCAGAAAAAAAAGTGAAAGGTTCCCTGCCTCCGGTAGCCGTGAGATCAACGGAACCATCGCTTCCACCGAACTCAGTCACATGGTCAATTTTTGCCTCCAGTTCAATGGGCATTCCGGCATCTTCTGTCTGACACGTAAATAGCGAACACAAGAGTAGAACAGATAAAAGAATTTTAATTGAGTTTTTCATAATCAAATATGCGTAACTTTTGTTCATATTTTGATTACCTATTTATTTAAGATACTTTATATTACAAATTTCAAATTTACGAAATTGATTTGTAAAATAAAATGTATGGAGATAGAAATAAAGGAGGTTATTATAAAAAATTACCCGGTTACCCTGCTGAGCGCCCGTACCGGATTTTCTTTTTTTGCGAGACTTTGAATCGTTTCCTTCGATAGTAATTCATCGATGGCTTCGCGTATTGGGCCATATTCGTCGTGGAGTGGGCATGGATTATTTTCATCACAATGTTTCAGGCCAAATCCGCAACCCGTGAATATTTTGTTTCCCTCAATGGCCACCACCACTGTTTTTAACGGAAGTTCTTTTTTTTCCGGATCGAAATAATATCCACCGTTTTTCCCTTTTACCGATTCAATAAATCCCATCCGTACCAAACGCTGCAAAATCTTGGCAGTAAACGAAGGAGGAGTATCTATTTCCGAGGCAATTTCAAGGATACCAGGTCTTTTACCCAAGTGGTTTTGCATCTGAATGTAAACCAATCCTCTTAATGCGTATTCAGTTTCTTTTTTAAACACTTGCTTTATTTTATAAAAAACAAAAGTACAAAAAAATTGCAATGATTAAAAGACCTTTTTGTCGATTAGTAAAAAAGATTTTTATATTTGCATTAGCAAAAAATAAAAATCAGACTTTATGAAGACAAGAAAATTGTGGTTGGGATTTATTGCCGTAATGGTTATTTCCTTTGGCGTTTTGCTTTATTATGGCAAAGAAATTTACAGGGAAGCTCCACCTGTTCCTGAAAAAGTGGTCACTGAAAACGGAGAAATATTATTTACCGGACAGGACATAAAAGACGGCCAGAATGTCTGGCAATCGCTCGGGGGCCATCAGTTGGGAACGGTTTGGGGACATGGCGCTTACCAGGCGCCCGACTGGACCGCCGACTGGCTCCACCGCGAGGCCGTTTTTATGCTCGACCGCCTGGCTGCGGATGCCCATGGAAAAACTTTTGATGAACTCACCGAAGAACAACAGGCCGCTTTAAAGGTTTCCCTTCAGCGTGATTTGCGCACAAATACCTACGACCCGCAAACTAAAGTAATTACAGTTTCTGCGCTGAGGGCGGAAGCTTTTGCCGGCAACAGTGCGCATTATGGCGGTCTTTTTACCGATGATCCCGAGTTGGCTCACTTGCGCGATGCTTACAGTGTACCTGAAAATTCGCTGAAAGACCCTGAAAGAGTAAAGTTGCTGAACGCATTTTTCTTTTGGGCTTCGTGGGCCTGTATTACCGAAAGGCCCGGAAAAGATATCACTTACACCAACAACTGGCCTCCCGATGAATTGATAGGAAACAATGCCACCGGTGCCATGATTCTCTGGACAGGATTCAGTGTAATCATTTTGCTTGCCGGTATTGGGCTAATGGTTTGGTATTATGCATCGAGAAAAGAAGAGGAAGAACTTAGTCCGCCCACATCGCATCCGCTGAAAAACAGTGGCCAAACGCCTTCGCAAAAAGCCACACTAAAATATTTCTGGGTAGTAACCCTGCTTATTCTGGTACAAGTTTTAATGGGCGTTATTACTGCCCACTACGGGGTTGAAGGACAAGCATTTTATGGCATTCCATTGGCCGACTGGCTGCCCTATTCTATCTCCCGGACCTGGCATGTGCAACTTGCTATTTTCTGGATTGCCACCTCCTGGCTCGCTACAGGACTTTATTATGCACCGGCCATTTCCGGTGTGGAACCTAAGTTTCAACGGCTGGGCGTTGATGTTTTGTTCGGTGCTCTGCTGGTCATCGTAGTGGGTTCTTTGGCCGGGCAATGGATGGGCGTGATGCAGAAACTGGGATTGGTACAGAACTTCTGGTTCGGGCACCAGGGCTACGAATATGTGGAACTGGGACGTTTCTGGCAGATTTTTCTGTTTGCCGGTTTGTTTATTTGGCTGTTTCTTATGGGTAGGGCGATTTTGCCGGCACTGAAACAACGAAACGACAGCCGCCATCTTTTAATCCTGTTTCTTATTGCTTCTGCTGCCATTGCCGTATTTTATGGTGCCGGACTGATGTGGGGCCGCCAAACCAACCTGGCCATTGCCGAATACTGGCGCTGGTGGGTAGTTCACCTGTGGGTAGAAGGTTTCTTCGAAGTTTTTGCCGTGGTGGTTATGGCATTCCTTTTTGTTCGGATGCAGCTTGTAAGAGCAACCACTGCTACCTTAGCGGTACTCTTTACCACCATTATATTCCTTTCAGGAGGTATTCTGGGAACATTTCACCACCTCTATTTTACCGGAACTCCAACAGCCGTAATGGCCATCGGGGCATCGTTCAGCGCGCTCGAAGTGGTTCCGCTTGTATTAATGGGTTATGAAGCGTACGATAATATGAAATTTTACCGCAGTTCAACCTGGATAAAAGCCTACAAATGGCCGATTTACAGTTTTATTGCCGTGGCTTTCTGGAACCTGGTGGGTGCTGGCATTTTCGGATTTCTCATCAATCCGCCTATTGCGTTGTATTACATGCAGGGTTTGAATACAACGCCGGTTCACGGGCACACCGCACTGTTCGGCGTTTACGGCATGCTTGGAATCGGACTGATGCTTTTTGTTCTGCGCGATATGGATTCCGTTAACGTCTGGAAAGAAAAGTGGGTTAAATTTGCATTCTGGGCCATCAACATTGGATTGGCAGCCATGGTACTTATCAGCGTTCTGCCCATTGGTTTGGCCCAAACATTTGCCAGTGTGCAGGAAGGTTTATGGTACGCGCGTTCTGCTGAATTCCTTCAAACTCCGTTAATTAACACCTTTAAATGGCTGAGGGTAATTGGCGATACCATTTTTGCGCTGGGAACCGTCGCTCTGGTATGGTTTGTTTTCGGACTGAAATTTGGCTGGAGCATTGAAAAAGGAAAGAAATTGAACGATTAATTTGAGATTCAGACCTGGAAACTAAAAAATTTCCGGGTCTGATTCTTTTTAGGTATATAATTCAGCTCTTACAGCCTCAACTTCTGCATCAATTTCTTCCTGGCTTATTTCGTCAGTTCGAAAAGATTCAAGTAGTTTAGACAACCTTTGTTCTTTTGCTTCTTTTGCCAATTCTCTGCTAAGTTTTGCCTTGTATTTTTCCGGATAAAATTATCTTTATTTATTAATTTTGTGTAGTTCTTAACCAAGTATTTAAATTTTTTAAAACAATATTATGAGTGAACATATTGACAATTCGAGAATTAGAAAAGCCAAACTAAAAGAACTTATTCTGAAACTACACGAAGGAGAATCGGAAGAACAGGTGCGGCAGGAGTTGCTGGTTAGCCTGAGTAATATTCCATACGGCGAAGTGGTAGAAGTGGAACAGGAGTTGATTTCCGAAGGTTTGCCCGAGGAAGAGGTGCTGAGACTTTGTGATGCCCATTCAGCGGTTTTGGAAGGCCGGGTTGATTTGTCGGCGGCTAAATCTATTCCCGAAGGACACCCTGTGGATGTGATGCTGGAAGAAAACAAAGCACTCAAACGAGTGGCCGGGAATGTGCTTTCCCAACTTAATGCATTAGAATATGTAAAAACGGAACACTTTGAAGAAACAGTACTTCAATTGAAAGCAGGCTTCAACCAACTGGTGGATGTGGACAAACATTACCAGCGAAAAGAATACCTGCTTTTTCCTTATCTCGAGAAAATCGGAATTACAGGCCCACCCAAAGTGATGTGGGGAAAACATGACGAAATAAGGGAATTGCTTAGCGGAAGTCTTGAGATTCTGAATACTCCCGGTATAACCAAAGATGATTTAGTGGCTTCGGCAGAACTTGTGCTGATTCCGGCAGCCAGAGGTGTTGTTGAAATGACTGTAAAGGAAGAGGAAATCCTGTTCCCCATGGCCATGGATGCTTTGACCCACGGCGACTGGTACCAGATTCGTAAACAATCGGTTGAAATAGGCTTTTGTTTGTACGACCCGCCAACCGACTGGACCCCCGCCGGCATGGAAGAAGAAACTATCAACGAAGCACAAAAAGAAGGCGGAAACATACAACTGCCTTCTGGTGGTTTTACCGCAGAAGAACTGCTGGCCATTCTGAATACCGTTCCGGTTGACATGACATTTGTTGACCGCAACGATAAAGTAAAATATTTCACCCAGGGTGCCGAACGTATTTTTCAGCGTAACCGGGCCATTCTCAACCGCGATGTGCGGCATTGTCACCCACCGGCCAGCGCACACATTGTGGATAAAATTCTGGAAGATTTTAAAAGCGGAAAACAGGACCGGGCGCCATTCTGGATAAACCTTGGCGGAAAATTTATTCACATTGAATATTTTGCCCTGCGCAACGAAAAAGGAGAATACCTCGGCACACTTGAAGTGTCGCAAAACCTCACCGAATACAGGGCACTGGAAGGTGAACAACGCATTTTATCTTACAAATAAACGGAACGGGACACGCGATTTGCAATCGCGTACATTAATACTGAAAATATAGGATCAGTCGTAAAAACAAGAATTATGGACAACAAGGAAAACATCATCATATCACCCAAAACAAAAGTTTTACAATTAATAGAAACCTGGCCGCAGCTCGAAGATGTGCTGATTGATTATGTACCGGCATTCAGCAAATTAAAAAATTCGGTATTGCGCAAAACGATAGCTAAAATTGCCACCCTGCAACAGGCAGCAGCCATTGGAAACGTAAAAGTGGAGGACCTCATCAACAGGCTGCGTAAAGAGGTTGGTCAGGATTTACTTGGCGAAACCGCGGGCAGCGGCTACAACACAGTGAAACCCTGGTGGATGGAAGAAAAGCCGGTACACAAGGAAATGGATGCGAGGGAAATGCTGGCAGCAGGCGAGCATCCCGTGAACCAGGTAATGGCCGATTTGAAACAACTTCCGGCAGGAAAAATTTATAAGCTCGAAGCGCCTTTTTTGCCGGCTCCTCTAATTGACAAAGCTACCAGTATGTCGGTTCAGCATTGGGTTAACGAAATTTCAGAGGCAGAGTTTGAAATCTATTTTTTCAAATCACAATAAAAAATATTCTTTTTCAAATCTTTTTTACAAACCGGTTCATTACAAACCGGGCCGAGAGCCCATGAATGAAAACGGAAAAGATGATAACAACCACTGTCAGGGCAAGCACTTCACGTGCCTGTTCGAACCGGGCATGGTAAAAAGCATACAGCAGGTAATAAATGGAACCGATTCCGCGTATTCCGTAAAAGGAAATGATTTGCTTTTTAATTCCGGAGAGACTGGACCCAAGCAAGCCGGTTAAACCCGATACTGGTCTTATTATAAGCAAAATAAACAATGATGCCGGAATCATGTACCATTGAAAATCAGCTATAAAATCGTGGCTGATATAAATTCCTGCCACCGTGAATAAAACAGCCACAAGAATTCGTTCCATTTCTTCGGAAAAATCGTGTAAAATATCCAGGTACTCGTGCATACTTTCCTGGTAACGGAAAGTACAGGCAGCCACAAAAACAGTAATAAATCCGTAGGAATGTACTATTTCTGCCAGTCCGTAAGGTAAAAGAGTGAGGCTTAGGGCGATCAGTCCGGTGGATATTACCGAACTATGGGTTTCGGGTTTTGGAAGCCAGTATATGATTTTTGCCAGCAGCCAGCCCGAACCAAGGCCAATGAGCACGCCGACAATGATTTTGTAGAAAAAATCGGTAACCAGCCAGTCGGTAAACCACAACGAAGGATGCGCTCCAAAAAGCGCCATGGCAATGGCCATGTTGGTAAACGGAAAGGCCAGTCCGTCGTTCAGCCCGGCTTCCGTGGTAAGCGCCAACCGTACGCTCGATTTATCATCCTCGTGTGGTGGCGTGGTTTGAATATCCGAAGCCAAAACCGGATCGGTAGGTGCAATAACCGCGCCCAGCAGCATGGCAGCAGCAGGAGCAAATCCCAGCATAAACCATCCGAAGAGTGCAATAAGCGCAATAGTCAGCGGCATGGTAATCAGCAGCAATCGCGCGGCATAACGCCAGGTTTCCCATGCAAAGGGTTTTTTCAGTTTCAACCCCGCGGCGGTGAGTGAAATAATAACTCCAAGTTCAGTAAGTCTTTTACCCAGGTAAGGACTTTCGGCCAGGTGCGGGAGTGTGCTCTCCTTGAAAAACACAAAAACAACCACTGCCAAAACCAGGTAAACAATGGGCGCCGTTATCACATGTTTCGACAAAATGCGGGGTAGAATGGTGGCAACAAGGATTACAAAACCCAGATAAAAAAGGATGATGTCGTAATTTTCAGGTAATTGCAGATTAATCATTTTCGGCAAATAAAAAATTTAACCATCATATTTTGGCCTTTAAAGTTAACACTTGGCAGGTTTTGGAGCCTTTTATTTCGGATTAAATTTTCTACATTTATCCTTTGAAAAAATAAATGATTCAAATTTAAACCCATTCTCATGTTGGTAAAAGCATACGGCAGCGCAGTTTTCGGTATAAATGCCAC
>CAZXHP010000055.1:6574-19080 GCA_964639655.1 uncultured Mariniphaga sp. | reverse complement strand
AACAGATAGTTAAACAAAAAATCCACCAGTAAACTGGTGGATTTTTTTTGCGGAGAGAGAGGGATTCGAACCCCCGGAACCTCTCGGTTCAACGGTTTTCAAGACCGCCGCATTCGACCACTCTGCCATCTCTCCGGGCGCGACAAAAGTAGAACTTTTTTTTAATCCAGAAAAACATGCCAGTTAAAAAATTTCGGAAATGCTGAAAAAAAAAGGGGTTTAGGGTTGTTTTTTTAAAACTTATTTCTGAATTTAGCTACAACTTTTGAAAGGGTTCTCTGAAATGGTTGATTTTACTGGTATTCTGGAAAGGTAGCCTGGAAAAAAGCGAATGAGAAAAAGAAAAAATACTTACATAAATTGCTTATTTACAATAATTTAGTTTTTCATTTAAAATTTTTGCTTATGAACAAAGCACAATTAATTGATGCAATGGCCGCAGGAGCAGGCCTTACAAAAGCTGACGCAAAAAAAGCGCTCGACGCTTTTATTGGCGCAACTACTGACTCCCTTAAGGGTGGAGACAGAGTAACTCTTATTGGATTTGGAACTTTTTCAGTAAGTGAACGTGGTGCCCGCACCGGAAGAAACCCGCAGACAGGGAAAGAAATTAAAATCCCTGCCAAAAAAGTGGTTAAATTTAAAGCCGGCGCCGATTTGGCCGACGCAGTATCCTGATTGGACGGAGGATACCAAAAAACAGAGGGGAGCAATCAGCTTCCCTTTTTTTTATTTTTGTTCCGTGCACTAAAAACACCGATAATGCAAAAAAAGATCATTCAGTATCTTTCAGGATTTATCACCCAGGAGCGGCTTCAATTGTTCGAAAAAGTACTTGAAGAAAGAACTTCCTATATAGCTGTTGTGCTCGAAGATATTTTTCAACCCCAAAATGCCAGTGCTGTTTTACGAACATGTGATTGTTTCGGAATTCAAAATATACATATTATTGAAAACCGGAACGAATTCAGGGTGGATCGTGAAGTGGCTATGGGAGCATCGAAATGGCTGAGTTTGCATAAATACAACCAACAAGAACAAAACAGCGCCAATGCCATAAAAGGGCTCAAACAAGAGGGGTACAGAATTGTGGCCACTTCGCCTCACCTGAACGATAACCTTCTGCCGGATTTTGATCTTTCAAAAGGAAAAGCTGCAATTGTTTTTGGCTCAGAATTGCCCGGAATTTCCGAAGTCGTTAAAAATGAAGCCGACGACTTTTTAAAAATACCGATGTACGGATTTACCGAAAGCTTTAATATTTCTGTTTCGGCGGCAATTGTTTTGTACCAGCTGGCGCAAATGTTAAGGGAACAATCCGAGATCGACTGGAAACTGAGTGAACAGGAAAAAGACGACATCAAACTGGCCTGGTTGCGTGCCACAATAAAACGCAGCAGTTTGCTCGAAAAACGATTTTTAACTGAACGGGGTAATAAAATGGAAAAACCGGAACGTTAATTTGCCGTCATAAGTTCCTTCAGCTTTTCTAAAGTAATCAACTCAACGCCTTTTTTTTCCCAGGTTTCAAACGGAAGCGGAATATTGGGGAGTTCTTTTATGGCATCTTTAATAACATAAACGTTGTTCACTTTTTTAGCAAGTCCTTTCACTGCCGCATCCACACACACATTGGTTGTAACGCCGTAAACCACAACTGTGTCGGGATTTAAATATTTTAAAATTTTTTCGGTCATCGGATTACCGGTAAACACATCGAAAGCGTCTTTTCTGATTACAAAATTCCGGTGTTCTTCTCTGCCAAAAAGCCCGGGAGTAATAAGATATTCTTTATCCCAGTCGAAAATCACAGGGTCTTCCGGGTCGGTTTCCCGTATGTAATCGGCGCCGCGTGTGCCAGCCATACAATGTTCAGGAAATGTGTTGACAAAATCGGGCGAGGAATCGAGCTCGGCAGAATTGGCATAGTGGTAATCTGCCGTGTTTACTACTCTTATTGAATTTTCTTTGGCCAGCCTGGTAAGTTCTTTCCACTGCGGGCGCAAATTTTCCGCCCCCTGAACATACAATTTCCCACGCGGATAAACGAAATCAATTTGGGTATCCACATTCCAAAACAACAAGTTCGTTAAATCCATTTTTTATTGTTAAAAATTCATTTAAAGATATCCAATATGGAAAGGGAGTGAAAAATTTTAATGTTAAAAAATGATAACAAAAAAACCCGGATAAAGTTATATCCGGGTTTCCAGTTCAATATTATATTTTGATTACAAGCCTTTTTCGAGAAAAGCGACAAATTCTTCATCTTCAAAAGTAACCCCTAATTTGTGTTCGGTACCGTCGGGTTCTATAATTACATGAAAAGGGATACTGTTGGTTGCATACTTTCCAATTTGAAAATCAAGGTTCTTTTTTCCCATGGTTTTCTTCACTTTTCCGTCCACATTCGAAGTTATCCATTCCTCTTCAGGGAGGGTTGTCCGGTCATCGGTATAGAGTGCGATAATCACATATTCCTCCGACAGTAGTTTTAATGAACGCGGATCGGCCCAAACACCGTTCTCCATCTTTTTGCAGTTTGCACAGGCATGTCCTTTAAAAACAAGAAATACCGGCTTTTCCTGTTCTTCGGCACACGCCATTCCCTGCTCATAATCGAAATAGCCGTTTAAACCGTGTGGTAGATGCAGTTTATCGGCATACTTTGCCGGGCCGCACAATTCGTTTTGAACAGTTTGAGAACCTGCGGGGCCGGACTGAAAATAAGACTGACCGGCACTTTTCGGTGGCAGCAATGCAGAAATCGAAGTTAAAGGTGCACCAAAGAGCCCGGTGAAAAGGTATATCGTAAAAGTAAATGTAACAACCGCCAGCAACAACCGGCCTGTTCCAACATACGGCAAATCGCTGTCGTGTGAAAACTTAATTTTACCCAGAAAATACATGCCTAAAAGGAAAAACAACACAATCCATACGGCCAGGTAGATTTCCCTGTTGATAAAATTCAATCCGTAAACCTGGTCGATGTTGCTTAAAAACTTTAACCCAAACGCCAGAAGGATGAACGCAAATACAACTTTTATCGAATTCAGCCAGCCTCCGGATTTTGGAAGTTTGTTTAACGCCGATGGAAAAATTGCCAGCAAAGTAAATGGCAGTGCAAACGCCAGTCCGAAAAAGAACATGCCGATTAACGGCCGCATTCCGCCATCCTGAACCGCTTCAATAATAAGGGCTCCGATAAACGGTCCGGTGCACGAAAATGAAACAATTACGGTTGTAAGCGCCATAAAAAAAGCGCCGACCATTCCTCCCTGTTCTGCTTTCGAATCGGTTTTATTTACCAAACTGTTGGGCAAAACAATTTCGAAAGCGCCAAAAAAGGAGATGGCAAATACAAGAAACAACAGGAAAAAAATGAGATTGGGAATCCAGTGGGTACTTAAAATATTTCCAACGTTCGGACCGAATAATCCGAAAGTAAACAGCGCCCCCAGCAGCGAGAAAATAAGCAGAATGGAAAATCCGAAAAAGAGGCCGTTTTTTATGGCTTTCCCCCTGTTTTCGCTACCGCGCATAAAAAACGAAACGGTCATGGGAATCATAGGAAAAACGCACGGGGTTAATATAGCGGCAAAGCCTGCCAGTGCCGAAATTAAAACAAAAAGCCATAAGGTTTGTCCACTGGATGAACCCGAAGTGGTGCCGGTCCCCGAACTTACCGTACCTTCAGAAACGGGGGCCTGTTGTGAAACGCCACCATTAAACTGAAAGGAAAACTCAGCTTCATTGGGAGGGAGACACATTTCATCGTCACAGCCCATAAACAGCACGTACCCTTTTATTTCAACCGGATCGTCGGATTTTAACCTGATCTTTTGGGTTAGAGTGGCCCTTTCGCTGAAAAACCGGAGGTTAAGCTGAAAAATATTATCGAACTTTTCTACCGGCTGGGGGTCTTTTTGCAATTCCCCAACAAAATCGAAAAGCGTAGAATCTTCGAAAACTATCTGGGTAGCTATCGGTCCGCCTTCGGGCAGATAGGTATCGTATAAATGCCAGTCTTCATCAATACCGGCTTCAAAAATTAAATCGACATCCTTCCCGTTTTGCTTGGAATCAAAGGTCCATTTAATCGGTTCTATTATTTGAGAAAACGCGGAAAATGCGATTAAAACAGATAAAACTATCAGTGTTAGTCTCTTCATATTTTTTTTTATTTTCGTTTTAAAAACATCTACAAATGTATATATTTCAATATAACAATTATCATTTTTTATTGTTTCCGTATTCCACATTTCGGTAACTCGGCACAAAATAAACACTTTAAAACAGATCGAAAAAAAACCGGCTGTTGTCAACCGGTTTTCAATTTACAATATAATTTCCTCCCTGTTTTCATCGAAAAAGTGATATTCCAGCAAAGCAAGAGAACTGTTGGTTTCTATTTTCACCCACTTAAAAAACCGGTAAAACCAGTTGTTCCGGTAACTTCTAATACCTTTTGTTAAATATGCGGCAATATAGGGATGAACGGCTATTGTTAATTTTTTCTTATTTAAATCTTTCAGAATATATTTTACTTTTCCATCCAATTCATCGGCAAATAAAATCGTAGGCATAATTTTTCCGGTGCCATTACAAGTCGGACATTTTTCAGCCGTTTCAATAATTTCTTCGGGGCGAACTCTTTGCCGTGTTATTTGCATCAGGCAAAACTTACTCAGGGGTAAAATATTATGTTTGGTACGGTCTTCAGACATTATTTCCCTCATGTGCTCAAAAACTTTCTGCCTGTTGGCCTGCACATGCATATCAATAAAATCGATAACGATAATTCCGCCCATATCTCTCAACCTCAATTGTCGGGCAATTTCATCACAGGCAGCCAGGTTCACTTCCAGGGCACTCGATTCCTGATCTCCCGCTGTTTTTGCGCGGTTGCCGCTGTTCACATCAATCACGTGAAATGCCTCGGTATGTTCGACGATTAAATAGGCACCATTTTTAAAAGAAACCGTTTTACCGAACGAGGCTTTAATCTGTTTTTCAATACCGTAGTGTTCGAAAATTGGCCTGCGCCCTTTGTACAGTTTTACTATTTTCCGCTTATCGGCCTGTATGCTGCCTATGTAATCGGTTATTTCGTTGCAAACCGACTGATCGTTCACAATAACACTGTTGAATTTTGGCGTGTAAATATCCCTGAGAAGTGCTGTGGCCCGGTCCATTTCTCCAATAACAAGCGAAGGAGAGGTTGTCCGTTTCAGCTTATGAAATGTGGTTTCCCATTTATCGACAAGGCCACGTAATTCCTGATCGAGATCGGCTACTTTTTTCCCTTCGGCTGCCGTGCGCACAATTACCCCGTATTTTTTCGGTTTGATACTCTGAATGAGTTTTTTCAGACGGCTTTTTTCTTCATTCGACTTAATTTTCTGCGAAACAGAGACTTTGTCGCTAAAAGGCATTAACACCATAAAACGACCGGCAATTGAAATTTCGGAAGTAAGCCTTGGCCCTTTTGTTGAAATGGGTTCTTTGGCTACCTGTACCAAAATATTTTGTCCAACCTTTAAAAGTTCTGTTATCCGGCCTTCTTTGTTAATATCAGGCTCGGAATGAAATTTCGAAATGGAGGTAAATTTACTTTTCCGTGAAGAAACAATCCGCAAAAACTTATTCAACGTAGCAAATTGCGGCCCCATGTCGAGGTAGTGTAAAAAAGCATCTTTTTCGTAACCTACATCAATAAACGCGGCATTCAGGCTCGGCATTATTTTTTTAACCTTACCAAGGTAAATATCGCCGACAGCAAACCTGGCGCCACTTTTTTCCCGGGTTAATTCAACAAGTTTCTTATTTTCCTGTAATGCTATAACAATTTCGGAAGGAGTGACATCAATAATTAAATCACTACTCACAACCTAAATATTAATACTGTTAAATTAATCAAATGTACTTTATATAACAGATTAAACCTAAGGCGAAATCACCTTAGGTTTAATCTGTCTTTTAAACTAAAAAACCCTGCAAAAAGTTACTTTTTCTTTTTGTGGCGGTTTTTACGCAATCTTTTTTTGCGTTTATGCGTAGCCATTTTATGTCTTTTTCTTTTTTTTCCGCTTGGCATAATGAATTACTTTACGTTATTTTTAACTTTCGCCACAAATGTCTTTGCCGGTTTGAACGACGGGATGTTATGTGCCGGAATAATAATAGTGGTATTTTTCGAAATATTCCGCGCAGTTTTTTCTGCCCTTCTTTTAACCACGAAACTACCGAAACCTCTTAAGTAAACATTCTTGCCTTCCTGCAAAGAATCTTTTACAGTTTCCATAAAAGCTTCAACCGTTTTTTGAACAGTTACCTTTTCAATACCTGTGTTTTTCGAGATCTCATTTACAATATCTGCTTTTGTCATGTCTTAAAATATTTAAATATCAATAAATTAATCGGTTTATTATGGTGTGCAAAAATATAAATTATTTGATAACCCAAAAGCATTTCAAATAAATTATTTTTGTTTTTCTAAAAGATTTAAAAGGATTTACAGAAAAATGAATGATTTTTTAGAAAAAATATACAAATGGTACACAATAAATCAACGCCGGCTTCCATGGAGAGCAACCAGCGATCCCTATAAAATCTGGTTATCGGAAATCATACTTCAACAAACACGGGTCGATCAGGGTATTTCTTACTATTTACGGTTCATTGAAAGATTTCCTGCAATTTCTGATCTGGCAAAAGCCGGTGAAGACGAAGTTTTAAAACTGTGGCAGGGGCTCGGCTACTATTCCCGTGCACGTAATCTACATGCAACCGCCCAAACAATTGAAAAAGAATACCAGGGCATTTTTCCCCGCAACTATCACGAAATCATAAAATTAAAAGGTGTCGGCCCCTACACAGCTGCAGCTGTTGCGTCAATTGCATTCGGGCTGCCCTACCCTGCAATCGACGGAAACATATACCGGGTACTGGCAAGGTATCTCGGAATTTCAAGCGCGGTTGACACAACAAAAGGCAAAAAAGTTTTTGAAAATACTGCCCGGGAGTTAATCCGGGATAAAAACCCGGGGTTTCATAACCAGGCGCTTATGGAATTCGGGGCACTGCAGTGTGTTCCCAAATCGCCGGATTGTAAAAACTGTCCGGTTCGCACAAGCTGTTATGCTGCAACCCATAAAAAGGTTGCAGCACTCCCGGTGAAAACAAAAAAAACAACACAACGGAATCGCTTTTTTTATTACTTCTTCCTTCAATCGGGAGAAAACACCTGGCTGGAAAAACGCAAAAACAACGACATCTGGAAAAACCTCTATCAGTTTCCTTTAATTGAAACAGACAATGAGCTTTCGGACGAAGAACTGGCGAAAATAAAACCTGAATTTTTAGACCGTCAAAAGTTTAATGTCAAATATGTCTCCTCCTCAAAAAAACATATTCTGAGCCATCAGATAATTTTTGCCCGGTTAATTCACCTCGAAGTGGACAAAACAGTTCGGTTAAATAAAAACTATAATCAGGTACCCATAAACGATGTTGAAAACTTTGCAGTGCCGCGACTGATTGAAATTCTGATGAAACAAACCAGTAATTTTTAAATTTGTCGCGAAATAATGAAAATCTTTTATTTAGAATTTGTATTTTTAAAACGTTAACCTAAAAAATTAAAAATATGGCAATTAATAAAGTTATTTTAGTTGGAAACGTAGGTAAAGACCCCGAAATCAGACATCTCGATTCAGGAATTGCAGTTGCAAATTTTCCCCTGGCCACATCGGAGAGCTACATTGCCAAAAACGGCGATAAAGTAGAAACCACCGAATGGCACAACATTGTTGTATGGCGCGGGCTCGCTGATGTTGCAGAGAAATATGTCACCAAAGGCCGTCAATTGTATATTGAAGGAAAAATAAGAACCCGCTCATGGGATGATAAAGAAGGGAACAAACGCTACACCACAGAAATTGTTGCCGACGTGTTGCAATTGTTAGGTTCGCGGCCCGACAATCAGCAGGGCGGCAACAATCAATACGAAAGCAACCAGTCTGATTCAAACGGTTTTAAGGCCGCTGACGAAGCTGAGATTGAAGATCAGGGCGGCGACGACGATCTGCCATTCTGAATTTGCAGTGATTTCTTATACCGGATGCCCCATCAGGGAAAAAGTCGATGGGTTAAAAATTTAAATGTACATTAACTGGCTCCAAATCAGTTAATAAATATTTCTATTGTATTCCATGTCATTCAAAATTCAATAAAGCCCCTATTTTTGTATTGAAATTTGGCAAAAAAACAACAAATGAATTCCAAAATTTTTCTGTTGGCACTGACGATTATTGGATGGGGTTGTGAAGAAAAATTTACCCCAAAACCCCGGGGATTTTTCAGAATCAGTTTTCCTGAAAAAGAATATCAGCCGCTTCCCGACCAGTTTCCCTACGTGTTTCACTTTCCGGAATATGCAAACATTACCCCCGACAGGCAAAATCCCGGCCAACCCTGGTGGATTAACCTCGAAGTTCCCGAAAACAAAGCCGAAATACACATTTCGTATTACGAACTGTACGACAAACAAAAACCTGCGCGCCTGCTGCTGGCCGAATTTATGGAAGAATCCCGCGAACTGGCTTACAAACATTCCATAAAAGCCAATGCCATAGAGGAGCGCATTTTTGTAAATCCTGAAGATAAAGTTTTTGGAACGGTTTATCACATTGAAGGAAATGCCGCCTCACCCATCCAGTTTTTTTTAACCGACAGCACACGGCATTTCCTGCGTGGCGCGCTTTACATCAGGGCAACACCCGATATCGATTCGCTGAAACCGGTCATTGATTTTTTGGAACACGATGTGATTCACCTGATTGAAACCACAAAATGGGAATAATGCCGGTAGTTAAAATTTTAAATATTGAAAAAGGGAAACTGGGAATCTGGAAGTTTCGGGAATCGAGTGATGACCTGCAACAGTTTTTCAGGTTCACTGAAAATGAAAAAGCAGAATTCAGGTGCATTAAATATGAAAACCGGAAAAGGGAATTCCTCAGCGTTCGTTTACTGCTGGAACAAATGTTGGGGAAAAAATGCGAAATAGGTTACAATTCAAAAAGGAAACCGCACTTAAACGACAATCCGGTTTTTATCAGTATCTCCCATTCAGCCGATTTGGCCGTGGTTTTACTTTCAGAAAAAAAAGCCGGAGTCGATGCTGAAAATATAAAACGAAACACCGAAAAAGTTGCAAAACGGTTTCTTGCCGACGCCGAAATAAATGACATCCGGCAATCGGCTCAGCCAAATCTGCAACGCATTATTTACTGGTGTGCCAAAGAAGCGGCATTTAAATTTTCAGCCAGGCCGGCAATCGAATTTAAATCGCAAATAAACATCGATAGTTTTAGACTCAGCAATGATGGCGGGATTTTTACCGGAAAATTGTCTAAAGATTTACCACACATTAAATTAGCTTTTCACTACTTTTTTTATGAAAACAATGTGGTTGTGTATTGTGTTGAAGTAGAAAATTTTGAAAGATGAAAAAACCGGAAAATCACATTCTTGTCATTTTTGGAGCCTCGGGCGATTTAACCAAACGGAAACTCATTCCTGCTCTTTTCGATCTGCACGGTCAGGATTTATTGCCTGAAAACTTTGCTGTTTTAGGGGCTTCACGCACTGAATTGTCTGACGAAGATTTCAGAAAAAAAGCGGATGAATTTCTACCCGAAGATAAAGACACGACCGATTTCAAAAAGTTGCTTTTTTACGAACCGGTTTCTCCCACCGATTCAGCTGATTTCAAAAAGTTAAAAACGCGGCTTGAAAAACTTGAAAAAGAAAAAAACATAGCGCCAAACTATATTTTCTACCTCTCTACTCCCCCATCGGTTTATGAAGTGATTGCAGAAAACCTGTCGAAACAGCACCTGAGCAAATCAACGCAGTTTTTCAGGCGATTGATTGTAGAAAAACCATTTGGTACCGACCTTAAATCGGCGCAAAAACTGAACAAAGATCTCCTTCACTTTTTTGATGAAAACCAGGTTTACCGCATCGATCACTACCTCGGAAAGGAAAGCGTTCAGAACATGTTGGTCACGCGGTTCGCCAACGGGATTTTCGAGCCGCTGTGGAACCGCAATTTTGTAGAGCGGGTTGAAGTTACTTCGGCCGAAAGCCTCGGCGTGGAAGGCCGTGGTGGTTATTACGACGAATCGGGCGCATTGCGCGACATGTTGCAAAACCATCTGCTTCAGCTTGTTGGATTTGTAGCCATGGAACCTCCGGTAGTAATCGAAGCCAACGCCATTCGAAACGAAATTGTAAAGGTATTTCAGTCGCTGCGCCCTATTTCTGAAGAAGATGTGGCAGAATTTGTGGTCAGAGGGCAATACACCGCTTCCACTATTAAGGGAGAACAGGTGAAAGGCTACCGCGAAGAACCGGGCGTTAACCCGGATTCTCGCACCGAAACCTTTGCATCCATGAAATTTTACATCGACAACTGGCGCTGGGGTGGCGTTCCTTTTTATATTCGAACCGGGAAAAAGCTTCCCGCAAGAGTTACCGAAATTGTGATTCACTTTAAGCAGGTTCCACACCATCTGTTTAACAATGTGGGAATGCCCGGTCCTGTTGACAATCAATTGGTTATCCGTATCCAACCCGACGAAGGAATTTTACTGAAATTCAGAATGAAAACACCGGGAGCAGGATTTCAGGTACAGACAGTAAATATGAATTTTCATTATTCCGATTTGGCAGAAGTGCGCCTGCCTTCGGCCTATGAACGCCTTTTGCTGGATTGTATGCAGGGTGATGCCACACTTTATTCACGCGGCGATGCGGTGGAAGAAGCCTGGAAGTTTGTACAACCTATTTTGAATGCGTGGAAAAACAATCCGAATATTCCGGTTTACGGTTATCCTGCCGGAACCTGGGGGCCCGAACCCGCCGAAAAATTAATTCGGGGCGGCGAATGGCGTTTCCCGTGTAAAAACCTTTCCAACGACGGTATGTATTGTGAATTGTAAAAACAAATAAATAGCCTATATTTAATCCTAAATTCTGAAATTATGGCAGCTTCAACAGAGGTAAAAATTTTTCCGAAACCCAAAAAAGTGTGCAAAGCTGTGGCACGCGAAATCCGGAAACTGACCCAGGGATCGCCGCGCCCACGCTTCGACATTGCGCTTTCCGGGGGAAACACGCCGAAAAAACTGTTTAAAATTCTGGCTAAAAAACATAGAGAAACCATTCCGTGGGAACGTATTCATTTTTGGTGGGGCGATGAACGCTGTGTTTCGCCAACCAGCGATGAAAGCAATTTTAAAATGGCCAATGATTTTTTGTTTTCCCGCATACCGGTTCCGGCCAAAAACATTCATCGCATAAAAGGGGAAAATAAACCGGAAGAAGAAGCCAAACGTTATGGCGCCGAAATCGAAAAAAACCTGAATCAACGCGGTGATGTTCCGGTGTTCGATATTATTTTGCTCGGATTGGGCGACGACGGGCACACCGCTTCTATTTTTCCCGACCAGTTGGAAATTTTTGAAGAAAACCGGAATTGCGTAGCTGCAAAACATCCGCTCAGCGGGCAAAACCGGATTACGCTCACCGGCAGGGTGCTGAATAATGCCAGCAGAATTTTTTTCCTGGTAACAGGTGAAAACAAAGCAATGCGGGTTTCGGAAATTATGAATAACGACGAAGCGGCCAAACTGCTTCCGGCCTATTACATTGAACCAAAAAACGGATCGCTCATCTGGTTTATAGACGAACCTGCCGCCTCGAAGATTACCTGACAGGAATCAATCCCAATACTTCTTCGCCAAATTTCAGGGTTTCACGAACCACCTCGTCAACTGAATCCGAAGTAAGGTCGCATGCAATCACATGGTCGCCGGCTTCGGGAAACGCCACTTGTATTTTCAGGTCAGAAGGTGTTCCCAACTGATTAAACATTTTCAGCATGGCACTTACCTTTACCGTTTCGTCCTGGTTGTCCTCATCTTTATAATAATACCCCAGAAAAACAGGCGTTGTAACCCGGCTGAAAGTAGATTTATTCATGGTGACATCCACCAGTTGCTGCAGATAAACTACGGCCTCCATGCGGTATTTACAGTACCAGTACAAACAGTCTTTCGAGTTAAAATCTTCGTTGGTTACGCGATATTTTCCGCCGGTAACTTTCCGCCCAATTTGCAGCCCCCAGGGTTTTGAAAGCAGAAATGCCGCAGGGTTATTAATCCTGACGTTGGGTGAATATAAAATCAGGCCGTCCACATACTCCGGAAAATCGGCAGCCAGCTGCAAACCCAGCGTGCCGCCTGTGGATGTACTCATAATGATGACTTTTTTTCCCAGGCTGCGGGCTACCATCAGCGCTTCTTTGGCCGATTCCCACAAATTGTCGGGAGTCATGTCAATCAACGCATCGTCCGTTTCGAGCCCGTGCGAAGCGAGCCGTGGCAGGTAGGCATTCATTCCAAAATGTTTTGCGAATTCAGCATTTGCCGGGAATC
>CAZXHP010000055.1:4137-6474 GCA_964639655.1 uncultured Mariniphaga sp. | reverse complement strand
GGCAGGTAGGCATTCATTCCAAAATGTTTTGCGAATTCAGCATTTGCCGGGAATCCTTCGAACCACGACGCCGAAAAACCGTGCAGGTAAAGCAGGCAATAATCTGTTCGTTCCTTTAACGAATCGTTTACCCAGAAAATTCGCGATTCGTTGTCGGGTCTAACGTTAAATCCCGCTTCCTTCTCAGCAATGTAACTTTCCAGGTTTCGCACACTGGCCGGCAATGAAGGCAGATTTTTATCCAGTTCGGGTTTTGGCGGTTTGGGTCCCAGCAAATAACCAGCCACCAAAACCAGCAGAAGAATAAGTAGGTAACGTTTTAGTTTTTTCATAACTTTCAGCTTTTAATAAACAACTCCAACCTGAACCAAAATTCTTTTTCAAGAACGGGGCTTTTGGTTCTTTTTCTGAATGTTTTTTTGAAAGAATCGCTGAACGAAACGTCCATCAGAGCATATTTTTTAATTCTACTTTCTCTTCGAGAGGTAAACTGTAAATTTTATCCACGATATCGTTAAACCGAAATGCAAGTGTTCTCATATCAACTTTTTTACAAATATAGTATTTTTTACAAAGGCATTATTTCACATTTAGCACTCAACTGTTTGTTATTTAGCAAAAAAGTTTTCGAAAAAAGTAGGGGACAAAAGTCAGATTTAAAATAAGTTTCGGGCATTTCAGGTGTAGTTCATCTCCTAACCGCCTTTTATTATCCATCTAAAACTCAATCGTCAATTGTACCGGTTCATTTCTTTCCTCATGTTGAAAATTGGAAAAAGTTAATCCCAGCAAACGGATACCTTTAGTAAAATTTTCTGTAAGCAACAGTTCCTTCGCTTCTGTCTCCAGTTCAAATTTTGTGGAAAACCAACCGGTTATAGTTTTGCTGCGGGTATGCTGTTCAAAATCGGCATATTTGTATTTTAAGGTAAGGGTTTTGGCTTTGGCGGTTGAACGCGCGTATCGGTCCCAAAGAATTTCCGCAATTTGAAACAGCTTAGGCTGTAATTGTTCTTCACCGAACAAGTCGGTTGAAAAAGTTTGTTCGGCGCCCACCGATTTCCTTTCGCGTGTGGGTTCCACGTGCCGGTGGTCAATTCCACGGCAAATGTCGTAATAATAATTTCCCGACTTCCCAAACAATCGCACCAGTTCAAACCGATCGATTTGTTTCAAATCGCGCCCAAACCAAATGCCAATCTTGTTAAGTTTTTCGGCAGTCACTTTCCCAATGCCAAAAAATTTGCGTACTTCCAGATTGTCGATAAACTCCTGAGCTTTATCGGGTGTAACTACAAAAATACCATTAGGTTTATTCACATCGGAAGCTACTTTGGCCAAAAATTTATTGTAGGAAACCCCGGCAGAAGCGGTAAGTCCGGTTTCTTCAAAAATACGTTTCCTGATTTCCTGTGCAATGAGCGTGGCAGAAGGTTTTCCTTTTTTGGCGTAAGTAACATCCAGATAAGCTTCGTCGAGCGAAAGCGGTTCCACCAAATCGGTGTATTCAAAAAATATTTCTCTGATTTGGTTTGAAATTTCCTTGTAGCGGGCAAAGCGGGGTTTTACAAAAATCAAATCCGGGCATTTGCGTTTGGCCACTTTCGACGGCATGGCCGAGCGCACCCCAAACTTTCTGGCTTCGTAGCTTGCGGCCGCCACCACTCCACGCTCCCGCGAACCGCCAACTGCAACCGGCTTACCTCTCAGTGACGGATTATCGAGCTGTTCCACCGATGCATAAAAGGCATCCATGTCGATATGGATTATTTTGCGGATGTCTTCCAAAATCAAATTTTACTACTTTTATGCGCTAAAAGTAAGCTTAATGTTCTAATTTTGGCAAACAATACAGATCAGATGTGAAAGCAATAATTCTTCCGACATCCGGTTGTTGATTGAACTGGCCAAAAAATTAAAAATCAGGGCCAAAATTCTTTCATCTGAAGAAAAAGAAGACATCGCACTTGCAAATGCAATTTTACAGGAGGAATCGGGGGAATACCTGACTGAAGAAGAATTAAAAAACAAGCTGGCGGAGTGAAAATCATTGCAGACAAGTCATTTGAAAAAGATCTGTTAAAGTTGGGAAAAAAACAAAAACAGGAAGTTGCCAATTTAATTCAGATACTTCCCTCTGTTCCTTTAACTATTTTCAAATCACAGCCCCACAATCCGAACATCTGTACTTTGCATTTTTAAAAACCTTATCCAAAGGTAAATTTCCCATAAAAAAGGCGGCGGAAATCGCTGCAAAAAACACCTGAATTCTTTTTCTCAGGCTCAACTTCAGTTTTATCTTTTCAGAACCACAAGCCGGGCAAACAAGTTTAGTTC
>CAZXHP010000055.1:0-4037 GCA_964639655.1 uncultured Mariniphaga sp. | reverse complement strand
CTGCCATTTTTCATCGGCAGAGGCTTCGGCAGAAGTCTTCTGAAACTGCGAAACAAATGCCTCCCACTCGGCCTGCCGTGGTTTTGAGGCCAGTTCCTTCATTGCTTTGTCATGGTCGAAGTCGGGAACGGTATCCATTATCATAAACAGCTGAGTGCCGAGCAGGTAAATTTCCATATCCACAATTCCCACTTCCTTCATTCCCTGCGTAATTTCAGGCCACACTGCGCCCGGCGCATGAACTCTTTTGTATTCTTCGATTAGTTGAGGGTCGTCTTCCAGTTTTAATGTTTTGCAAAATCTCTTGTATTGAGTCATATCATTTTTGTTTGAATTCAAATTTCGGGTGGACTTTCAATGTACGGTATCCGTAAATGGCAATAACCACAAAACTTATAAACGGTAAAATAAACGAAAAATTCACTGCCGGCAACGGGCCAACAGTACCCAAATCGATAATGGCGCCCTGAAGCGGAGGCATTAATGCGCCGCCAACAATGGCCATTACGAGACCTGCCGCACCAATGGTGGCGTCGTCGCCCAGACCTTCAAGTGCAATTCCGTAAATGGTGGGAAACATCAGCGACATGAACGCAGAAGTAGCGACCAGCAAATAGAGCCCGGCCATTCCCTGAATCAGAATAACGCCGGTTATCGTGGTCATGCCGCCGATGGCAAAAACCATTAACAGCAACCTTGAGTTGAGGTATTTCATAAGCATAGTACTGACAAACCGGCTCGAAAGAAAAATAAACATAGCCACAATATTGTAATTCTGGGCAGTAGCTTTCGGAATTCCCAGATTATCGGCATAATGAATAATAAACGTCCAGCACATGATTTGCGCTCCCACGTAAAAAACCTGTGCAATCACTCCTTCGCGGTATTTTATATTTTTAAAAAGCCGTTTAAAGGTATCTGCGGTTTTAATGGTGTGATCGGCACCCGCCCGTTTGGGCATTTTTGCCAGCGCAATTACGATAAACATGGCAATGACCACAAAACCCAGAATAATATACGGATCACGGATAACGGATAAATCGTGGGTGCGAATGGCAGCTTTTTCAGCTTCTCCAAGCGTGGTATAAATCAAATCGCCCGCTGCATCACGTTTGTCCGATTCCAAAGCAGATAAAATAAAATTGGATGCCACAAACATACCCATCAACGAGCCCATGGGATTAAACGACTGGGCCAGATTTAACCTTCTGGTTGCCGTTTCCGGCGCTCCCATCGATAAAATGTAAGGATTGGCCGTGGTTTCCAGAAACGCCAGTCCGAAGGTTAAAATATAAAGCGAAACCAGAAAAAAACCGAAAATTTCGAACTGCGCTGCGGGAAAAAACAGCAAAGCCCCCACCGCATAAAGCGCAAGTCCCATTAAAATTCCCTTTTTGTAACTGAATTTTTTTACAAACAGCGCCGCCGGAATAGCCATAGTGGCGTATCCGCCATAAAATGCAAACTGAACCAGGGCGGCTTTCACATTGGAAATTTCCATGACAGTCTGAAATGCAGCTACCAACGGGTTGGTTATGTCGTTGGCAAAACCCCACAAGGCAAACAAGCTGGTAATCAAAACAAAAGGCAATAATACCTTTTTGGAAACTACAGGATTTTTCGGTTTTTTCATCATAGTTCGTTATTGTCTGTTATCAATTAACCGCCAAAATGGAAATTATTTTTGAGATATGTATCCTTCACTTTCCTGTATTCGCTTACTTTGGCAGATAATTTTTAATTTCATTCGAATAATTAAAAATGCTGAAATTCATAAAAAGTGTTGCTTGTTTTGTTGTTTCAGGTAGTCCACAACTTTTTTTACTTCTTCTGCTTTTTCGCGTTTGCAAACCAAAATCGCATTTCCATCCCTTACCACAACTACATCATCTAATCCAATGAGTGCGACTAATCCTTCATCAGTGTGCACATACGAATTTTTTACATCGATAAACAAAGCATCTCCGGAACCTGATCCTGCATTTCCACTTTTATCTTTTTCGCTGATTTGGTAAACCGATTCCCAGCTTCCCAAATCATTCCAACCGAAATTTCCTTCAACGAGATAGATATTCCGGGCGTATTCCATTATACCATAATCCACTGAAATACTTTCAAATTCACGGTAAATTGTGTCCAGGGTATTTTCGAATGACGGACTTCCAATTTCAGCCTGAATTTTTCGTAATCCGGCATAGATTTCAGGAGCAAATTTGTGAATGGCCTCAAGAAAAACCGAAATTTTAAAAATGAACATTCCGCTGTTCCAGAAATACCCGCCTTGCTTCAAATACCCGTCAGCAGTTGTCTCATCCGGCTTTTCAACAAACCGGTCCACTTTACACTGCTGCATTTTTTCTTCTGCCGAAATCCGGGAGCCGGTTTTCACATATCCATACCCTGTTGCAGGGTAAGTTGGCTTAATTCCGATGGTTACAATTCCGTCCTTTTCTTCTGCAATTTTGGCTGCTGCCAACACCGTTTCCCGAAAACCAACTGTGTCACTTATCAAATGGTCGGATGGAGAAACGACCATTATACCGTTTGGATTCTCTTTTTCAGCCAGCATTGCCGACAATCCGATGCAGGGAAGTGTATTTTTACCTACCGGTTCATAAATCAGGTTTTTTTTGGGAATCATTGTCGCCTGGGCTTCCAGAATTTCCGCCTGCAACTTACCGGAAACGATATAAATATTCCGGTAGCCGGTAATATTTTCAAACCGCTTCAGGGTAGATTGCAGGAGTGACTCTTCTCCGGCAATATCGAGATATTGTTTGGGCTTTAAAGCCCTGCTGCGTGGCCAGAACCGTGTACCGGACCCACCGGCCATAATCAGGCAAATTAAATTGTCCATGTCAAATTACTTGATAAAATTATTTCTATTGCACAGCGCATTCTTCCGCCAAAAATAATCAGTATTTCACTTTTATCTTTATCGTTCCTTCAACCTCTTTTTCCGAGGGAAATACAATATACCCGCCCCCGCTGCCGGAAGTTATGGCTCCCGGGTATTTGGGAAAATAATTGTTTTCCATTTCTTCCATTACCCACAGGGGAACAGTGTCGGGCAGCATCTCACTCCATACCAGAAAAGTTTCTTTCATCGCTTCGCCCAGCAAATTCACATTCCTTTTTTGAATGGCGTCAAAACAATTCACGCCCGATTCACCCAGTCTTTTTACCAGATGAGGTTCGAGATTTTTTCTAAAAATGGGATTGTATCCTTCGGGGCGGGGCTGCAACGGAACGAGATGCAAAACCCCGGAAAGCCATTCGCAGGTTTCCTTATCAACAATATTTTCAATTTTTTCAGGCCAGTAAAAGCCCTTGTAGTCCAGGCGGGAAATACCGGGTACCAAAAGTCCAATCTGGTCCTGCGAACCCGAAATGTACTCCGAACCAGGCGGATTTTCCGCCCCAAAAAGCAGTTGTGCATTGCGCACCGGGTCGCCCGCCGGAAGCTGGTCGCCCCAGAGTTCAATGCCAACTGAACGCGAGCTGGTTGCCATTCCCGAACGGTCGTTAAAATCAATGGTTGGCCAAATTTGTGCTACAACAACTGACCCCGGGTGCACTTCCGAAACCCAGGGCTGGTCCATCCATCCACCAGCCAGGCAAAGCCGGTATGGAAATTTCAATTCTTTTTTTGAAGATGAACTCGAACGGGCGGGCAATCCTTCTTCCGGAATACGTTCCAGTACCACGAGTTCCACGCCATTTTCTTCGCAAATTCGCTTTTTATCCGGAGTATATCCATCTGAATTTACAATAAAAAAGTCGGGTTTCATCACCTTCATGTCCGGTTCGAAATCAAGCATTCCCGAGCCCGACGCGATATAAGCATTCTTTACATATTTTACCGCATCCACCATGTACCGGCGCTCTTCCTGCGAAAAGTACGGTGCTTTTCCTTTAAGCATTTTGATGTTTTCGTCCTGCCCCACAAACACATGCAACTCCCCGTATTTTGCGGCAGTTTTAAAAAACGTTATGTGCCCCGCGTGCAGCAAGTCGTAGCACCCGCTGACCATTAC